>CAMNHG010000009.1 GCA_946539105.1 uncultured Clostridia bacterium
AATGATTCCTTTATCAAAAGAGATTTCATATGTGCAGAATAGCTAAATATAAGATAGCATTTTTGGATTGCATGACTGCTTTTGATATGGTAAAATAAGTGTGTGACATAATTTCATATTTTATTGCACAAGCTAAAGTGTACATTTTTGCTTTATTCATGGAAAAAAGCGTGCTGATTAGTCATACTTGGCTTGCGCAAAGTATGCAATGAAAAAGTGAGTGATCCTATGAACCATGACAACGATATGAAGAATCGAATCCCCGAAAAGCTGCACGGAGGTATGTATATTTTTACCACCGAGGGCGACAGAAATATTCTGTATGCAGACCCCAATGTCATTCACCTGTTTGAATGTGATGACTTTGCGGATCTGCTCAATTATCTCGGCAATAATCCAAGCAAGGCGCTTCATCCCGAGGATTTTGCTCAGGCAAAGAGCACCATCAGCGCAAGTTCAGCGGACCGCAATTACAGACACACCTACCTGAAATACCGCATCCTTACCAAAAACGGCAAAATACGGTATACGGAGAGCTTCGGTCACCGGGTGATTTCGGATGACGGCAAAAGCTACTACTATGTCATTACTACAGAAATCACGGAGGACGAATTCTACAAAGAGTACTCCGATAGCTTTGTCAATGTACAAATCAACTCCATGAACAGGAAGATTGACAATTTGACCGGTTTGATGAACATCAGCGCGTTTAACGATGACATCAATACAGACGCCTTCGATGTAAAAAACCATATTTGCTCCGTGGCGGTTTTTAATATCATCAATCTGCATAAAATCAACCGCGATAAGGGCCGAAGCGAGGGCGACAATCAAATCCGATTGCTGGTGCGCGCCATCCTGACCAACATGCCGCATGATTGTTTGATCTATCGCGGCTATAACGCCGAGATTGTTGTAGTATGTCCCGATTTGAATGAGCAGGACATGAATAAACACATTAAAAAAGTGATTAAAAGCAGTAATGAGGCAGTTTTCTACGGTGTTGCTTCAACAACGGATTCCTTTGTTCACGCAGACATCCCGCCGGAGAACGTTTCCGTTCAAGATGTGTTGAACGAAGCGGAGCTTGACCTTAATATCAAAAAGATGTTGACAAACGAATCTTCCAGATCCGAATCGCTTTCCTCCCTTGTTCGCGCCTTGGAGCAAGTGGATCAGGATACCGAAGAGCATGTCAAGCGAACCAGAAAAATGGGTATCGCGCTTGGCAAACGCCTGGGCTTGTCCGACACGCAGATGTCCGCTCTTGAGCTGCTGTGTCTGCTTCATGATATCGGCAAGATTGCTGTTCCGTTGGATATTCTGAACAAGCCGGGTAAGCTGACCGACGCAGAGTGGGAAGCGCTGCGTTCTCACCCTGTCAAAGGATATCAGATTGCGCTTGCCGCCAAAGAGCTGCGCCCGATAGCCGCTTGTATCAAATACCATCACGAGCGCTGGGACGGAAGGGGTTATCCCTCACAGCTTAAGGGTGAGGAGATCCCCGTGCTTTCGCGCATTATCTCCATTGTTGACGCGTATGATGCGATGGTCAACGACCGATGTTATCGCAGGGCATTGTCGCCGCAGGTTGCCATGCAGGAGATCAAAGACAATGCGGGCACCCAGTTTGACCCGCAGATTGCGGAGATTTTCCTGCAGCTTTTATCCGACAAGCCCAAGCTTATGCGGGGCAAAAAAACGGGCGGCGACGAGCTGCGCGTTTTTGAGGAAACGACAGAGCATCCTGCCGCGACCGGCAACACCCGACCGGTAGTTTACTGTGAATATAGGCTTGACGTCAACAACATCATTATTGAGGTCGACGAGCTGTTTGAAAATATCACGGGATATGCTCCCGACGAAGTGATCGGCAAAATGAGCCAGTTTGATTTGATCCCCGAGGAAGATCGGGCTGACTATCGGATACAAGTCGGAAATCAGTTGTCGAAAACCGATACCGCCTTCCTGCGCCACCGCATAATGCGTAAGGATGGCACCGTGATTGATGTGGTATGTCACGGAACCCGTCAGTTTGAATCCGCGACGCGTTCATTCATGAGCACCATACAGATATATGAAGACTAGCGTATAGGAGTTTTTGCCTCTTATGCAGTTACACTGAAAAAGGGCCCAAGATTACGTTTCCCGCACAGCAAAAAATCTTGCGCATTCGGTTGAGGATATAATCATGGATAATCAAAATACTTTAAAAAAATACTTGTCGCCCCTCGGCGTATGGGCGCTGTCATTCGGCTGCAGTGTCGGCTGGGGTGCTTTTGTCATGCCCGGCACCACCTTTCTGCCCATCGCCGGCCCGATGGGAACCGCGCTCGGTATCACAATCGGCGCGATTATTATGCTTGTTATAGGCAGATGCTATTGCTATTTGATGAATCGCTATCCCGACTCCGGCGGTACATACACCTATACAAAAAATATACTGGGATATGATCACGGCTTTTTGAGCGGATGGTTTTTGGTACTCGCGTATATTGTCATTGTATGGGCGAATTTGACAGCACTTGCGCTGATTGGCAGAAGCCTTCTGGGCGATATGTTCCAGTTTGGATTTCATTATCAACTTGCGGGTTATGATATCTACTTCGGCGAGATATTGGCCGCCCTCGGAGTCCTTGCCGCCTGCGGACTGCTTTGCGCGTTTTGCAAGCGGTTGTCAAACCGGCTCCAGATATTGATGGCCGCAGTCCTCATTTGCGGAATCATTGTATGCTTTGTTGCGGCGGCGGTCAAAAACGGCGGATCGCTTTCCGTTTATCAGCCCGCCTTTTCGCCGCTTTCCGAATCCGGTGTTCCGATGCAGATTATCAGCATTGTCGCTCTTGCTCCATGGGCGTATGTCGGCTTTGAGTCCGTTTCTCATTCTGCCGAGGAATTCCGATTCAAAAGGAAAAAAACCTTTATTATTATCATCATCTCCGTATTCACCGCGGGACTTGCGTATGTTCTGCTTAGCCTGCTTGCCGTCAATGCGGCTCCCGAGGGCTATGCGGACTGGTCGGCATATATCGCCGACATAGGCAACCTCAAAGGTATGCAGGAAATACCGACCTTCTACGTTGTGAACAACGCTTTGGGCACCGTCGGCGTCATCATACTCGGAATTACCGTTCTCAGCGGTATAATCACCGGAATCGTCGGTAATACCGTAGCCGCGTCACGCGTGCTGTATTCAATCGCCAAGGATGACATCATCCCTCATTGGTTTGCAAAAACCAATAAGGACGGCAATCCGACTAACGCGATTTTGTTTATCACGTTGGTATCTGCCGTGATCCCGTTCTTCGGCAGAACAGCGATCAGCTGGATTGTTGACGTCACGACAGTAGGCGGCACCATTATCTACGCCTACACCTCCGTTGCGGCGTTGAAAGAGGCAAAAGCCTGCAAAAACAATCGGATGATAGTTTGCGGCGCTGTCGGAATATTGTTCTCCCTTGCTTTCGCGCTGTATTTCCTAGTTCCTCACATTTCCTCTGTCAGCACCCTCGGCACAGAATCATATTTGATCCTGTCGTTATGGAGCATCCTCGGCATGGTGTTCTTCAGAAATGTGTTCCGCAGAGATAAAAAGCGCCGCTTCGGTAAATCCATCGTTGTATGGATTGTACTGCTGTTCTTGATTATGTTCACCTCTATCGTTTGGATGCAGGGAGAAAACGATAAAGCTCTCAACAATGTGCAGAATAACATTACTACACGGTACAGCAGCCATATCGACCAATTTCATCCGGAACAGGAAAAGGAAGATATCGCCGAAGTCAACAGCTATGTTGAATCCCAAATTGAAGGACTCAACGTCACGATTTTGCGCAACAATCTGATTCGTATAATCATGATTATTTTTTCTGTTGTTATCCTGTTTTTGGTGTACAAGCTGATGTTCAGTCGACAGCGAGAGTTTGACCGCGTGCAGGATATGGCGTTCAAGGACGCGATGACCGGCGTCGGTAACAGCCACGCTTATCATAAAACGGAAAGGACCATCGACGTCGAAATCGCATCCGGTCAAATTGTCGAGTTTGCGATTGTTGTCTGCGATTTAAACGGGCTGAAACAAATCAATGATACATTAGGTCATAATAAGGGCGATGAGTTTATCCGGCAGGCGTGCGGTATTATATGTGAAATATTTGCCCACAGTCCGGTTTTTCGCACCGGCGGAGATGAATTTGTTGCGATTCTGCGCGGCAGAGATTATTTAAACCGAGCCGAATTGATTGATAAGATCACCGAAAGCAATAATATCAACGCGGAAAACGGGGGCGCTGTCATTGCGGCGGGACTCTCGGAGTTTAACCCGAGCACGGATCGGTCTGTTGACAGCGTATTCGTCAGAGCCGACTCAGCGATGTACATCAATAAAAAAGCTCTCAAAAACAAATGATACAGTTATGCATTATACTATTTTCAAAAAAAGCGCTTATAACTGCCGTCAAACAGTTATAAGCGCTTTTATTAGGTATTAGTATTATACTATCTGCCCGTACCGGAGAGCATTGCGAAGGGAGTTCTAAAGATGATTTTGAGATCCTTCCACGCGGTGCGGGTCTCGATATAGTTAAGATCCATTTCGACCCATTCGTTGAAGGATATGTCATTACGGTTGTTTGAGATCTGCCAATCGCAGGTGATGCCGGGAGTTACGATCAGGCGCAGCTTGTGATAATCCTCATACTCCTTGACCTCGTTCGGAAGCGGAGGACGAGGCCCGACAAGGCTCATGTTTCCCACAAATACGTTGATGAACTGGGGCATTTCGTCGATTGACAGCTTGCGAAGGATTTTTCCCAGACGTGTGATTCTCGGGTCATCCTTCATCTTGAAAACAGGACCGTCCATTTCGTTGGATTCCATCAGCTCTGCCTTTCGCTTATCGGCATCAACATACATCGTCCTGAACTTATACATATTGAACTCTTCTCCGTGACGGCCGATTCGAATCTGCTTGTAGAAGGGACTGCCGTGGGGATCGTCGATAAACACCGCAAGCGCGATGATTCCCATGGGGATGATGAGGATCAGCAGAAGAATACCCGTCACGATCAAGTCAAAGGTTCTTTTCCTCCGCCAGTAATGCTTGAAATTTTTATTTTTGATAAGAGAATCCAAGCGTTCTTCGGCTTTCTTATCAATTCTACCGTATTCCAGATATGCCACAGTAACAACCCCCTCATGTTAAGTAGTTATTTATGATCTATTTCTTCTGTTTCGCAATTTAACTTTGTTTTGCTTCCCAAGGCCGGTAAGGCTTGCCCTCGAGTATATCCGCGATCCGTTCACAGGCGTGTCCGTCACCGTACGGATTGCAGGCGCGTGACATGCGTGTGTACTCCTCCTCGTCTTCCAAAAGGAGCTTGAAGGCGCGGTAGATGATTTCCTCATCGGTTCCGACGAGCTTAAGCGTACCCGCGCCAACGCCCTCAGGGCGCTCGGTGGTATCTCTCATCACTAAAACCGGCACCCCGTAACTTGGGCACTCCTCCTGAATTCCGCCGGAATCCGTTAAGCAAAGGTAGCTTCTCGCTTCAAAGTTATGACAATCAAACACCTCTATCGGCTCAATAATATGAATCCGGTCACAACCGCTCAATTCAGCAGCAGCACAATCCCTGACAACGGGATTCATATGGATTGGATACACCGCCTTGCAGTCCGGGTGCTCGTCAAGAACCCTGCGGATTGCGCGGAACATCCGGCGCATCGGCTCGCCTAGATTCTCACGTCGGTGAGCCGTGATGAAAATCAGCTTTCCGTCGCCGACCCAGTCAAGCTCGGGGTGGGTATAGTCCTCTCGAACCGTATGCTGCATTGCATCGATTACGGTATTACCGGTGATATAGATTGTGTCCTTCTTCTTTCCCTCACGGATCAGGTTGGAAGCAGATAAAGGAGTGGGAGAAAAATTGTATCGGCTGATGATGCCGGTACCCTGACGGTTGAATTCCTCGGGATACGGGCTGAAAATATTATAGGTGCGCAAGCCTGCTTCTACATGACCGACCGGGATTTGCAGATAAAAGCACGCCAAAGCAGCGACAAAGGAGGTGGTGGTGTCACCGTGAACCAACACTATATCGGGGTGAACCTCCTCCAGCACGCTTTTAATCCCGTTGAGCACGCTGATGGTAATATCAAAAAGCGACTGCTTTTGCTTCATAATATTCAAATCATAATCGGGAACAACCCCAAAGGTATTGAGCACTTGATCCAACATCTGCCGATGCTGCGCGGTTACGCAAACGATCGTCTGAACAGAAGGACGTTTTTTCAGCTCCAAAACCAGCGGACACATCTTGATTGCCTCGGGACGTGTTCCGAATACCAGCATAATCTTTTTCATTATAATCCTCCTTGCATCGTAAATCCATTACGATTTGCCGAGCAGCTTTTTTGCTTTGCTTTTCAGGAACACCATCGGATATTCCTTTTTATAGCGTGCGGATACCTTGTCATAAACGGTAGCGCGCAGCGCTTTGTCCAAGCCCTCTTGGCGATAGGTGTTCCAAAACAGGTCGTGGTCGGGTGCTTTTTCCTGCGGTGCCCGCAGTTGAGAATTGCCTTCGACCGCCTCGCTCCACTCTCTTTCCACCAAGGTAAGCGTTTTACATTTGGAGAGAAACTTTTTCCCTTTTTCGGTATTGACGCCAATCACGGAGACCTTTCGTTTCGGGTCTTCAAAAGGAACGGCTTTTCCGATACCCCAAAAATCTCCGATCGTTATATCCGACGCGCGCTTTTGGCAGGCGTAGGGACAACCGAAGCAGGCTTCATTGACGATGTATCCGTAATTGAACAGATGAAGAAAATAATCCCAATGCATCCGCCGCTCCCATATTTTCTTGCCTGATGAGAACATCCGCATCTCCACACCCCATTCGGAACGGAAAGAGAGCGAATCAACTTTTTTCCCTTTAACTGCCCCGACCCATGCGATATAATCGAGCAGCATATGTTCGGACGGAACACCGTGACAAATCAGATCGACCGTTAGCAGAGCGTCCTGCATCCTGCCTGCGGCAGATCCGGCAGCTTCGCACTGGCACGGGGTGCCGATAAACAAGACTTTTTTACCAGCCTTAAGTGCCTCTGTCAGCTTGCGGTAGACGCCCCTTGTATCAGCCTGGACATACTTACTTCCCCGAAAGCTCTTAATCTCTTCGAGGCTGTCACAGACCTTCATGGAGGCGGTCATCCTGCTGTTCTGCTGTGTTCCCGCGACAACCATTTCCAGATCTATTGCCGTCTCATAAAACGCCGCGGCTACGCCGCCGGAGCTGCTCCCGCGCTGTTGATTGGGATTGGTTCGCCATGCGGCATAGGTAATGATATTTTCATGATATACCGGTTCTCGGTTGGCGGGACATAGCTTTTGACAACGTCCGCAATCGGAACAGACGCTGCTGTCGATCACCGGACGAAGATGACCTTTTTCCGCATCCGGGCGCATTTCGATTGCGCCGAAAGCGCAGATATCGGCGCACAGCCCACAGCCGAAGCAGCGCTGATATTCACAGATCTCTTTCATCTTATCATTCCTGTCTATTGAATCGCTTTATCCAAAAAGGATGTTGACTTTTCATACAGCTCGGCTTTTCTGCCGTTCACCTCGGTATAGTCGATATCATCCTTTAGCGTTGTCTCGTCGGTGCCGATATACCTGTCGAGAAGCCCCATGGCACCTAAAATGCTGTCGAGGCGCGTGTTATACTTATCTCTTTTTACGGCGACAAACTGACGCTCCATATTGATTGAAAAAGAAACGCCGTGAAATGAGTTGGTGACGATATATGACGCGTTGCGGAAAAGCCAAATATACACATCGGGGGTCTTGTTGTATGCCACATAATCAACGCCGTAGCCTTCGCGTGTTTTCTTTGAACGGCCGTTCACAATCAACACGGTCTTGAGGTTTTTCTGTCGGGCAATATTCTTCGCAAGTCGGATAATATCAGAGCCGTCTGTATCCAAAAAGTACAGCAGCAGATAATCTGACGGACAATCGGGATCCTTTCGCTCGTATTCGCTCCAGCCGTTACGGTCCAGCAAGAAGGTGGGGTCCAGCACGAACTGACAGCCTTGGACGCCCGCGTCCGCCATCATCTTCACGGCGGAGCTTTCGCGCATGCCGATAGCTGAAAAATCGCTTGTATACTCCCTGATCTTCTCCCATTCATCGTCCGTAAAGCTGTCTTTACCGCAGCTGGCGGCGTAGGCAATCTTCCTTGTTCCTTCCGAGGCAAAGCGGAGGAAATAAGCCGGGTCTACGCTGCGGTTATAATCGCTGTTCCAAATCTGATCGCTGCCGGCAATCAAACAGTCAAAGCCTTTGTATCTGTTTTCGAGCTGTTTCATATTGTACAACGCGGGCGAAACAGTCGCGTTTTGGCTTAGATATCTTTTGTATCTTCCGTTGTTTGTCTGAAATCGCATAAAACGGATTGCTTTATGCGCTATTGAGGACAGGCTGCCCTTACATACGGCAGCAATCCGACTTTTCAGGGTGAAGCGAGGCGGTATATAATTGATCACCTCAACATACAGTTCCGAATCCCTTTTTCGCAGATAATGCTGCAAAGCAATCGCCTGCAAAGAGGAGCCGAAATTTACGCCGTAGTGGATGGAGATAACACCGATTCTTTTTTTCATGACAACTAACCCTTTTTTTGTTTATTTCGCTTGAGTGCAGACCGAAATGCCCATAACGTCAGTTCCCGATCAAAAATAAGATCCAGAATCAGAGTCACGGCACCGAATACCAAGACGGACAGAACGGCGTTTTTGAACCAAAGCAGCAGGGTTGCGGAGCCGGTTGTATCGACAAGACACATCAGTCCGACGGACGCCGCCATCGCCGCAAGCGAGATTGCCAGCCGCTTGAGGGATTTGTAAATCGGTCGGTGGACGACATGCTTTTTCAGATAAATGATCATATATACCATGCGATAGGTCATTCCGATGAGCGTTCCGACCGCGATGCCCTCCAGTCCGAACCAGATTACAAGCGACACGGACAGCACGATGTTGATGGCCGCTTCGATATATGCGCTCAGGGAGGTTTCTTTAAATCTTCCTGCCGCATAGATAACAGAAACATACGGATCGCGGACACAGTAGATATATTCCGCAAGAACGATGATTGTTGAAAAAACCGGGCGAAAATAATCCGCGTCGGTGACGCCGTGTGTATATATCATGATAAAACTCGGCAGCAGATAAATGCAGCACCCGAAAACGACCGTTGACACGTTGAAAACAACAAATTCATACAGGTCGAGATAACGGTTTGCCTTTATGGTTTCTTTGACCGAGATAGCCTTGCCGATAATCGGCGTAAAGGCATGGGAAAACGATTTAAAAAACTTCTGTATATGCTCAACGATCAAGAAGTACACCGAGTAAACGGAAACCAGCTTCAGATTTGTAAACACAGAGAGTACGACTATATCGGTGTTTGCATGGATAAAATAGGCAAAATTCTGACCGAAGCAGGACCAGCGCTGTGACAGTGCTTTTTCATCAGGCTCAACATTTTTGTCAATTTGATAGTGCTTTTTGACATACGCGCTGTAGATGATGGGCTGCAGGATAAAGAGCAGCGCGCTGGCGAGCTTGACGATATGCAGCTCAGGCCACAGCTTGATTGCGACGAACACCGTGATGATGTTCAGGGTAGTGATGGCGATATTGACCAGCTGGACAATATACATCTTGTGATCTGCCTGCAAAAGCAGCTTGTAGTTGATGGAAAAGCAATACTGCACAAAGGAGCCGACAGCAAGAATCAGCGTAAGTGAAAAAACATAAACCCACGAATAATCCGATTGGATTAAAAACGGATATACACATCCCAGCACAATTGTATAGCCAAGGAAGATAAAGGCTATTTGGTTGAAGAAGCGGTTGGAAGCCTTTAAAACGCGGCTGAGCTTATTGTTATCGCTTTCCGCGAGAGGCTTGTAGAGCGACGCCAAAACAACGCTGCCGATACCTCCCTCCACCAAAGCGATATAGTTTAAAAACTGTGTGATGGATGAAACCAGACCGTTCGCCTCTGAGCCGAACGTACTCAGCAAAAGCCGCGGAACGATTAATCCGCTGGCAATGGTTACCAATTGAGAGAGTGTGGTACAAAGAATATTCAAAAACGCCTTTTTCTTCAAGGTAACAGTCCTTTCACATTCATTTTGTCGGTGCCTTAAGTTTGCGGGCTTTCAGGGGAGGTCGCAGGCGTGTTTCGTCCTTAGCGGCGATATAGCTGATGATTGCGATATAAAACGCGGTATCAAAAAGCCTTTGTCGATCCAAAATATTGAGCATCAGGCAGCATACGATCATATATCCGACGACAGAGGTCAGAAAAGCCCTGTCCGCGTATTTGTTTTGCACAAAGGTCACGCAGAGCTTGATTGAGCGGAAAAACAGCGACCCGTAAATCAAAAACGAAAGCATTCCAAAGGTAAAGAAGCCTCCGAGGATACCGATATCCTCCATCCAGTAGGTCAGGTTTTTGCCCCGCGTCAACAGTGCCGCCGCCCGAGGACTGTAGCTGTACAAAAAGCCCAGACCGATGACATATTGAAAACCTTCCATCAAGTTCCAAAAATAATCTATTGTCAAAAGACGCGCCTTATTGGAGCTTCCGTAATCAACATTATCAAATGAGAACGACGCAAAAATCGCGTCCAATCCTCCGAGCGCGATAAACATAATCCCTGCTGTGGCAAGCAATAAAATGCGAATCAGCTCCCGTCTGTTGCTGTCGGTAGACGTCAGGTAAACTAAAAGTACCGTAATAATGATGACGATCTCCAAAAAACGGTATTGCGTAATAAAGACAGTAAACAGAATCATTCCCACTGCGGGTATGATTGCCTTTCGCTTATGCTCCACAAAGAACTCACACAGCAAAAAGCACAAAGAAACGCCGAACAAATAGCTGATGTCCATGCGCAGCACACCGTTTCTGACCCATTTTTCAGAGTGCTTGAACAGCAGCTTTTCAAACAGAATTATGCCGTGGTAATTATACAGATACCATGTGATTGCTTTGATACACATGATAACAACGACCAGTATGACGATTTTTTTCAAAAACTTTTTGTGGGTCTTATCCCTGTAGAATATGTAAATCAAGGGATAGGCGAACAAGGGAAAGAAATACGGCATGACAATGGCAAGCGTTGACATAAACTTGTATCCGTACCAGATTACGGATACGACGCTCGTCAGCAATACGATCGGTATATAGATAATGAAAAAACGGTTGGCGAATCGAATTTGATTTTTAAACTCCGGACTCTTTTTAGGAATGATTAGGGTCATGATTGCCAGCGTCACGGCGATACCGCCGATGATGACGCGAAACATATCGGTATTGCCGGAAGGCAGAACAATATCAAGGTATTCCAACATATACATAGATACAATGATCAAAACCGCTTTATAAATTCTTGACAAAGTTATCATACATTAGCCTTCCGTTTACTGTCAGAAAACCGGTATATCCGGAAATTGTCGAAATTATTCGAAATTATTTCAGTGTTCTTCAAAATGTTTCGTTGACGATTTGATCAACAATTTTATCAATATCGGTACTGTCATAAAACAACTGAAGATTCTTTTTCATCTCTGCGTGGTTTGCGTCTACATAACGCACCGCGTCCGCAATGGTTTCAGGCTTAAGATCGCGGCAGCAAACTCCGATATTGAACTTTTCAAACGGGGTTCTGAGTCCCGGGACATCGGTTCCGATCATCGGAACATTCTTGCCCGCGTACTCATAAATTTTGTTGGGAGCGCAGTAAAGCGCGTTGAATGCCGAAAAGCCCTTGACTCCTTCTACCGCGCCGGGGTGATACGGCAACAGAGCGATATCGGCATGCTCCAAAAAGCGCAGATGATACGGCGGGTTGAAAAATCCCATATAGTTCACGCAGTCATAAGTATTGCAAAAGCGTTCAAAGTCGCTTGAATCATTGAATTTCAGCGGACCGAACAGATATAACGCATACTCGTCTTTGATGGTTTCTATACCCTTTGCAAAGCTCTCGATATCGCGATCCGGATCCAGAACACCCAGATAAATCACGATTTTTCTTTTTTCCTGCTTCATTTTTTCGATCACGGGCTTCATCTCATTCGTGATCTCCGCGTCTGCGGTATCATACGGCTTGTTTGGCAGCACATACGGCGTCCTGCTGAGATTCCAGCCGACTTTTTGAATATAGGCGCGGTTTTGCTCGGGAACAACGACCTTCCAAGCCCTCCTGCCTACTTCGTCGACAGGATATTTCAGGCGCTTTGCTCCGTAGTACAGCGGAAAGGTGTCGGTCAGTTCCATCAGCTCCATCACATGGCGGTCGCTGTATTGGAACAGCTTTTTTCCAAGCGTCCTGACAGCCAAGGGATTAACGGTCCATACGATATCGCCGCTGCCGACCTTTGCCAGCTCCTGCTGAAACGCTTTGGTCTTGATGCTTCTTTTCCGCAATCTGCTGATGATATCTCGTTTTGAAGTAGTGCCGATCTCTACAGATCGGAACAAAGCACTGTCACTGATGATTGCGGGCAGATCCTTTGTCCCTTCGCTGATAAGCTTAACCTTGTATCCGTTATTGAGCAGGCACTCGATCAAATTGAGCACCGGCGGATAATACATCACATTCTCATACAAAAATACGTTGATGGTGTTGTTCTTATTAAATCTAAACATTTATCTTCTCCACGTCCAAACTTCTATACCGATCCGTCTATCAGTGCCTCATAGTCCTTGATGCAGGCGGTGTTGTCATAATCGTGCTCGTTCAGATATGCCGAATAACGTTCCTTATCCCCTGCCATCTGCTGAATTCCGTCGGCGATGGCAGTACCCGTCATACCAACGACGATGCCCTCCGTATTGCTGACCTGATCGCGAACTGTCGCGTAGTCAGTGGATACGATTGGCGTGCAGAGGATCTTTGCTTCGTCCAGCACAACGGATTTTCCCTCGTAACGTGAGGTCTGAACCATGATGTCTGCGTTTGAAATGTACGGATAAGGGTTGCTTCTGAGCCCCAAAAAGGTAAAGCAGCCCTTGAGCCCCAGCCCATCAGCCGTCTGTTCAAGCTCCTCTTTCAGCGGACCGTCGCCTAGTACAAACCAACGAAAGCTCACGCCGCGCTCCTTCAGCTTGGCGGCGGCTTCTACTGCCAGATCAAAGCCCTTGAGCTGCACAACTCTGCCGATCGAAACAAGTGTCAAGGCGTTGTCCTTGACATATTCCGGCGGATAAAACGCCTCGGCAAGTTTTCGGATCGTTTTCGAGGAATTGATATTCATCAGCATATAGCATTTATCGGCAATCGGCGGGAACAGCTCCTTGAGGATGTTGACACATTCATCTGATATGCTGACGACCCCGTCGACACGGCTTAAATATGCCAGATCAATCTCTCTGTCCGTATTTACCTTTGAATAGTCCGTATGAATCCACGCGAGCTTTCGTCCGGCGGACACCTTATCGACCAAATAGTAAAGCTGCTCGACCTGTAAATAGGAGATTGCGATATCATAGTGCTTTTTCAGCGGCGGGATCCTCTTTTGATAGAAGTTGACCCAGCGGTACTGACGACTGCCCTCCAAAGAAGCAGTGCGCTTTCTGGATAGAAAGGTAAAAAGGAAATGCTCCAAGCTGAGTATGGGGTGCTTTATGCTCAGCTGCTCCTTTCTTTTTGTCGCGTACAGGCATGAAAGCTCGTCTCCGCCCTCGATCATATTAACCTGAGGCGGTACAAGTTCCAAAAAGCCGCCCTCCTTTTGAAACAGAAGCAGATCGACCTCGTACTTATCATAATCAAACACCTGCAAAAGGTTTATCAGGCTTCTTTCCGCGCCGCCGTGCCGCAGGCTGCTCATCACAAACAATACGTTCTTTTTCATATTCTTTCCTACCGTCTGTATCAGTTTATCAGGCGGGTATATCGCCCTTTCAATAAAGCGTCAATTCGCCTTTCCGGCGCCTTGGATGAGTGAATTCCACTCCTCGTAAATTCGAGAGGATTCGATAAAATCCGTGCTTTTCTTCGCAAGCTCGCCCATTCGCGCTCTTTTTGACGGATCCGACATCAGCTCAGTCAAACACTGATAAAGCCGATCAATGTCGCCGACAGGAAATAAACAGCCGTTCTCTGAGTCCGAGATCAGCTCGGAGGGTCCGAACTCACAGTCGGAAGAGATACACGGAAGTCCGGCGTACATTGCCTCGCACAAAACATTGGGGAAGCCCTCGTAACGACTTGATAAAACAAAAATACCGGACCGCTTCATTTCGGAAAAGACCGTTTTAGTCACGCCGCACAGCTTGATTCGCTGCTGCTGCCCCAGCTTTGTGATCATATCCTGAAGCAAATCATGCTTTTTACCCTGACCGTATATATTCAGCTTCCAGTCGGGATACTCCTGCGCTGTTCGCGCAAACGCGCTTATCAGGGTCTCAAAATCCTTTGCCTGCTCAAGTCTGCCGACAGAGATAACCGTTTTTGTTCGCTCGGGCGCGTTTTCGGGGCACTGAGAATCCAGCTGCTCCCGGTCAAGCGGGTTTGCGATTACAAAAATCTTTTTGGTAAGGTATTTGGGATAAGACGCCTTTGCCCTGTTGGTCTGGACGCCGACCATATCCGCCATGCGATATAGCTGACAGCTTAAATTGAACACAAATGCAGATTGGCTCATCCTTCGGTTGTTGCGGTCGCAAACGATGATTTTTGATTTGGTGAACGGTGCCGCGAGCGCCAGCATCATATTGGTTCTGCTTAAAAACGAGATTACAACATCCGCTTTTCGCTTTTTCAGCTGTCTGCGCATATCTTTGTAATCCCTGAGAACCTCACGGAGCCTTCCGCTCCCGGTGTTGTTACAGCGGTTAATCTCGATTTTCGGATCGACCTCATAAAACTGCGGCCTTTTTTCAAAGGTAGTGATGCTCACGTCATGACCCTGCTCAGCCGCGTTGCGCGCAATGTTTGTCAGCACGTGCTCGGCACCGCCGCCCGAAAGGCTGCTGATAAAAAAATCTATTTTCATGATTGACTCCGGTTCTCCGCAACGACAGAATAATAATCCACCACATCTCCCGAAAAGACGCGGAGCATCTGGTCGACTACGGTATCCCAATCGTACTTTTGAAGGATAAAATCCTGTGCCTGCTCTTTGTATGCTTTGACAACGTCCGGGTGCGACAGAAGATGATTGAGCTTTTGATACAGATCCTCCGCGTCGCCTTTTTTGAACCATTCCGCCTTATCCTCGACAACCTCGGTGTTCTCGGGAATATCGCTGACAAGACAGCAATTTGAAAAGCTCATCGCCTCCAAAAGAGCGCACGCCATACCCTCAAGGTTACTGGGCAAGGCAAATAAATAGGCGTTGGAATACAGCTCCGCAACAGCGTCGCCGCGCACAAATCCGGTGAAGATGATTCTATCGTCGCCATTTGCCAGCTCGGTTAGCGAGTCATAATATGCCTTGTTTGACTCGGCGCCTCCGGCAATGACGAGCTTTTTGTCCGTCTTGCATCTTCGGTATGCCTCGATCAGATATTGAAGCCCCTTCTCCGGTACAATGCGCCCGAGAGAAAGCACATAATTGTCCTTTTCCAAGCCGTATTCCTTGATCAGCTTGGGCTCAAGAATCTTCGGCAGATCGATGCCGTTTGCAAATTTGACCGAATTGACGCCGTATCTGTTGTCGATATACTGCTTCATGTTTTCGGAAAGGACCATACATACGTCCGCCTTTTTCGCCGCCATTTTCTCGCCGAATTCAAGATAGCGCGACGCAAAGCCGCCCCACTTATCGCGCTGGCTGTCGATACCGTGCAGCAAGGCGACGGTTCGCAAGCCGAACAGCTTTGCGAGGGGAATCATTGCGCAAGAGCCGGACGCGTTATAGCTGATACAGTCATATCTTGCGAAAACAGCATGCATGGTTGCGAGGAACGAATAGATCGGCACGCTGGAGGAGCCGCTAGTAGTGGGCACGGTAACAATGCGGACGCCCTTGTACTCCTTGCGTTTTATGTTGTCATATTCTTTTCCGAAAACGTTATGTCCGCCCCGGTTATAGGCTGTCACGCTATGGGAACGGTTTGTCATGCGCACCGCCTGCTGCTCAACGACTTTCTCAACCCCGCCCTCGTTGGATGGGATCCTTTTATGGCCGATGAAAGCAATTTTCATAGAAGCATTCCTCCCGAACAAATCCTCGTTTGTCATGTAAGCACCGCGTCCCCGAGCAGGCCGGTGACGGAGTGCTTATGCGGTCTGTCAATTCTCGCTTTTATCTTTTTTCTTTACTGCTTTATCCTTCTTTTTGTCCTTCTTTTCTTTCTTTTTTTGCTCTTTCTTTGTTGTTTTATCGTTTGATTCTTTCGACTGCTTTCGCGGTTTTTTTATAAACACAGATATCTTCTGCGCTTCAAGCAGGATATCCTTAAAGGTTTTGACAGATGTTACGACACAGCCGATGATGCTGATTTTCGATTCCGCCATCAGCTTTGTCGCCGCTTCGATCTCGGCTGTTTCCGTATAGTCATATTTGACGACAAACAGCGCTGTATCCGCAACCTTTCTCATCTTGAGCACTTCCGCGTCCACGCCGACGGGAGCGCAATCATAAATCACAAAATCGTAGCCTGCCGCGATTTTTTCAATCATACTCAACATCACATCGTTCAACGATATAGACTTGTCCGAAAGGATGACGGGCAAAAGATCCAAGCACGCGCCGATATGATGAACAGCGTCTGTTTCATCGGCGTCGCCGTAATAAACCGCGTTCAGGGTGTTTTCATATGGTATTTGACCGCCGAATACGGAACTCAGAATCGGGTTTTTGAAATCACAGTCGACCAACAGCGTTTTGACGCCGCTTGAGGCGATTTCTCTGGCGATATTGGCGGTTATCGTGGTTCGACCCTCATCGTGGACGGAAGATGTGATCATCAGCCGCTTTAAGCCCATGTCCTCCATATGGTTGGAAAGAACATGAGAAATGGAAACAATACTCTTTTTCAGCTTGTTTCCTTCCTCAACAAGCGGGACGCTGTCGGCAATGCCGCCGTCATATGGCACGGATCCGAGCAGCTTCATGGAATAAAGCGGCTCGATATCCTTGACGTTTGTGATGACAGGGAATACAAACAGCTTTAATATGCAAAGTCCTATCGCTATAGCGACTCCGATCAGAGCGCATATCACCCAGGTCGAAGTGCTGACCTTTCCGCCGACAATATATCTTGACGCAGGCGGATTTACCACGGAAACATTACCGATATTCAAGGTTTCCAAAAGGATTTTACCGGATACGCCATTGATTGCGTCCAGAATTCGAACGCCCTCGGAAGCACTCCGCCAATACAGTGTCAATTCGATGATCTGCGTCTCGTTATACTGACTCAGAGAAAGATTGGTTTGGATATCCCTGACGCCTACGCCGACAAGCCCTGCTTCGTCGATTGCCGTCTGGAGCAGCCGATCACTGCGAAGAATGTAGATTGCGGAATCGGTGATTTCCTGCGCAAGATACACGTCCTCGGAATCGGGATTGTTATTCTTTGAAAAAGCATAGTTACCGCCTTGGGTCTTTGCGATGATGGCAATAGAGGATGTGATCTGATACTCCTTTGATATTTCGCCGCGAAGGAATCCGATGCCGGACAGGATGACGCCAAACACCAAACCGATCAGCGCGAAGATTGCAATCAACCTTCTTCCGCGAAGAATATAATAGAAAACATTACTCAGACGAAAGCCTCTTTCTTCCTCATTCATGCTTTCGGCCCACCTTCTTTCTGCGGTTTATTGCGAATATGAATACCAAGCTGCCGATAATGACAACGCCGATTGCCAACAGCAGCGCGTAGAGATCGATGGTATCCCATATCTGCATACGGACAGTTTGCAGCTCAGCCTGATCAGCCAGATTTACCGATATCCGTGAGCCCTCGTCACCGATGCGCTGCACATAATACTTGCCCTCGGACAGACCGGTGATGATATACCTCTGGTCGTTGGTCGTCCATTCGTCAATCACCGTGCCGCGCTCATCTGTCAGCTGCAGATCGACTCCCTTTGACGGCCTGCCGAATATAAGGTCTTCGACAGCTACCGTTAAGCTGATCATATATGCGGAATCGTCTATCACCGGCGCGCTCTTTCCGTCGACAAGACCGTCGCCGTCTACGCTGAAGCGAAGCGTTCTTTCCTTCTTGATGTAACCCTCGGGAACGGATTTCAGCCGCAGCTCATACTGCGCTGATTTTCCGAGATCCGTAACAGTGATTTCGCCGTTTTTGTCGGTCGTCATATCGTCTCTGCCATCCATGGAATATACGGCACCCTCGATTGGCTCCTGTGTGCGCTCGTCGGTGAGCCTTACCGTGACCGCGGTCTTGCGGCAGTCGATCTTCACGAGTCCCGTGTCGTCCTCCGCGGTGTCGCTGACGCTCGCTGCGATTGCCGTGCTGTCAACAGCGTAGAATTCGGGGACGGATTCCTGCCTGATATAATACTTGCCGATATACAGCTCCTTGCTTTCGGCATAGCCTTTTTCATCTGTGGTGATCTCATCGGCGACATCGCCCGCCTTAATACGCACCGTTCCGTCGGAGGAGGTGATGTCTTCGGAAGCGACAAGCTTAAACCGAACGCTCTTCAGCGGTTGAGAGGTATCGGCGTCCTGTGCCGATACGCGGATTGTTTTTTTGATTGGTTTAAAGTGAACGGTGACCATATACGGCTCCGACCAATCCCAAAAGTCGTCGATGTCAAATTCTGTTGACTCTGTCACATAATAACCCTCGGGGGCGTTCAGGTTGTGAAGCGAGTAAGAGCCCGCCGTGATTTTTTCGGGGAGATAGAAGGTTCCGTAATCGCCGGTCTCAAACTTTTTATACTCAATCTTCTCCTGGTAATAGGTGTGTAGGGTCTGCATGCCGCCGATGCCGTTTTTGTCGGCATACAGCTCAAACCCTATTCCGCTTTTTTTAATAATATTGCCCGAATCATCGTCGACGATCGTTACAAATACCGCTGCCTTGTCATAGCCTTCCTTGACGTCCTTGCCCGGTTGGACCTCGGTTGGCGGCTCTGTGCGCTGTTGCTGCTCCTGTTGCTGTTGCTGCTGCGTCTCGCTGACAGGCTGGACAGTCTCACCGTACGAAAAGGTTTCGAATTCGTTATGGTTTTTCTGTGTTTCTTCCTGCCCCGGCGGCTGCGTTTCATCAAGCGGAGTAAACACCTTGTCTGTTGAGTTGTTCATGTACAAAAGAAAAAGCATCAACAGTAAAATGACGACGACTAAGATACCGGCCATCATATCCGTAGCCGATAACCAAAAACTATCTTCGTTACTGTCATGCTTTTTAAAAAACTTCATAATTGTTGAATCCTATCAAACTGTATTAAGCAACCGAGAATTGCTTATCCGTTTACCGCCGGTGCCTTACTTATCGGTATACCCCATTAATGTTTCCAGCTCCCGGCGGGTAAGCTGCTGATACAAATGGGTTCCCTGACCGTATTCACACCCTGCCTTTTTTACTGAGGAAAGCAGCTTCGCGGTGTCGATACCGCGAGCGTTCATTTTGACGCCGCGCTGTACTGCCTGTTCAAATATGCCGAGGACATCCTCGTCGCCGCTTTTCTCTTTGAGCTTTCTTAAATCGAGCGTAATTTCATCAGCGTTCGTTTTCTCCAAAGCCAGATAATCGCCGTCAAAGCCGTCGATTGATACCCGGATGCCCTTTTCAAGCAGTTCGTTTTCCAGCTTGACCGTTTCAGCATAACAGATTCGATAAGCGTCAACGCTGATTGCGATCTCCAGATTTCTGGGGGTCAGGCGGTATTTGGAGAGCAGCTCGGATATATGCGCCGAGATATCCATCGCGAGCAGGTCGGTTTTGGAAACCTTCAGAACCAACGGCAAGGGACGCACATCGCTGTCGATCCACTCGCGGAGCATTGAGCACGCTTTGTCCCACATGGCGATATTCAACTTAACGATATATCCGTTCGATTTGATGATGGGGAGATATCTGTCGGGGCTGATTGTGCCGAGCTGCTCGTGGTTCCATCTGAGGTTGACCTCCGCCTTGACCACCGAACGATCCGACAGCCGACATACGGGTTCAAGAGAGTATGTGAACTCATCCTTGTCGGCACCCGCTAACATCTCGATCATCACCCGCTGCTCCTCTGATTCGGCAGCACTTAGGGAGTTGATGATCTTTGCACCCATATCGTGAATGCGCGACAGATAGCCGATTGTCTGCTGTGAATTAAGGTACTGCTGTCCTCTGATGAATTCATCTGCCTGAGGCAGTACGATAATATGAAATCGCTCGATAAACATCTTCAGCTCTCGGAGAGCCAGGTTCCACACGATGCGGTAAATCGCGTTGAAGGTGATTGAAAGGATAACGCCCACGATAGAGGTATAGAAGGCTGTTGTGATACCTTTGAGCAGGCTTTGGATGCCCGAAACGGTTTCCTGCAAATCTCCGTATGAGATACCGCTGATACCGGTTACCATTCCCAAAAACGTACCTAAAAGTCCGAGAGCGGTGAGTGTGCCCGAGATTTGGATGACAACGCTCCTCCAGCTGCGGACCGAGAGCGCGTCGTCATTGATAACGCTTTCGATATCGCTGATTACAACTCCCTGCTCACGCTGTTCCATCACCATTTCGATGTAATCATCAAAAAGAGCGTCCAGCGTGGCTTGTCCGAAAAATGGCTTGATCTCCGATAGGGGAAGCAGCCTGTTGTCGGAATTGATTTTTTTGATATCGTCGAGTTGCTTGACCCCCTGTTTGAACGCTCCGATATAGCGTAACAATGGCAGGACTCCGAAAACAAAGCCCAGTATCACAATGACACTCATAATTCCCGCGACGGCCATAGACAACACGTCGGGAGCAATAGCGGTAAACATACCGCTGATCAAAAATAATACACCGCCAATGAAAACAATACTTTTCTTCATATAATCCTCACAACTTCAACCGATTATAATACCCCATGATATTATTCAATATCTATCATCTTAACATAAATTATACAAAAAAGCAACAATTATTATTAAAAAGCTCAACTTTCCCACATCAAAACTTCCGAAAACACCGGAAGAAATGTGGGATAGAAGAGATAAAAATACTCATTAAGTATGAAATTTGCTCATTGTCAAGCACGCCGTCGGCGGTGGCTTGAGTAAAGGCAACGTTCAGCAGGATAACAAGTGCCTGCAAATAGGTAATGTCCCGCAACTCATTACAGATGAGGAAGAACAGCTCACCGCAGGTTCGGTCGTCCTCGGCGATTCTGTTTTCGTATGCCAACATCAGGTAACGCAGAAACACGATCGCGCAGTGCGCGTACAAGGATTCAAAGCTCCTGCTTTCGAGCTCTGTGCCGAGCTTCAAATAGTGCTTGGAAATCTTGAAAAGCACCTCAATGTTCCATCTTTTGGCATAGATTCTGATGATTCCTTCTTCATCAAGCTTCACATCCGTTGTCAGCAGCGCAATCCAGTCGTCATTTTTCTTGTTGGAGCGCAGAAATACGACCTTTACCGTTATTTCCTCTTTATCTTGGTTGTGAATCTGCACGGTTGCGGACGCAATAATATTGCCACGACGGTTGTGCGGAAGATGATTGTAACACCCCTGTTATTTGGTTTTTCGTCACTGCTATTATAACACTTTGGGGCTATGTTGTCTGTTTTTTTTATCATTTTCCCGCATTATTGCTGGATTCTTTTGGATTTTTTATGTGGGAAAGTTGAGTAAAAAATAGTTCATTAGTCTGAAAAATTATGTTTTTTGTGCTTTATGGAACGTTTAATGTACCGCTTCCGATATCAAATAACGGTTCCGCGCTTTTAATTATCGAAAAAAAGGCTCAATTAACCGTAAAATCTATAAAAATGCTGCACTCGGCAAAACTAACAAGTGCAGCATTTTATTTTTCTCTGTGAAGTTGTATTATACTATTATCTAATATCTGCGCAATAATCTGCCAAAGTTGATATAGTTATTTCTTATTATATAACATGATTTAACAAATGTCACCTGTTTTTGAAAATTCATATATTTTTTTGCTTTACTTTTTTGAAAGACGGAACAGTCTTCTTTGCCGGGATGCGCCAAAACAGCTCTACGCGTACTGCCGCGCGTGTTCTTCTAAAACTGCACAACGGTCGGCTCTGCCGTCCGATGTCCTTCGCGGGTCGTCCCCAAAAGGACGGCTCGCTTTTACCTGCTTTCAATAATCACCGGCGGTTTTTGCTATAAAAATCCCCATAGCTCGGCATTTGTCAAGCTATGGGGATAATTGATTACTCTGTCATTTTCTTGCGATAAAAAACAGCCTTGGAAAGCGGAATAGTATTTCACCGTTCTTTTGCATTTTATATTGCTGTTTCAATTTGACATACACATCATTCGTAAAATCATCTGCATCAGATTCATTCAACTGTTCAAGATAAGGCCGCAGCCCTGTGCCTTTGTACCATTCAATAATACTTTCATAACTCGGCATACGGTGGCAATAGGTTGTTTCCCATATTTCAAAATCACTTGAAACATCAGATAATACATCATAGTATTCCGTGGTGCTAAGATTGTTGTATTGTCTCGGTGCAACTTTTGATTTCCATTTATCGGTATTAACCAACTCGTTAATCATGATGTGAACAGGGTGTTCAGCCTGCATAGGTATCTGTACTGCAAGGATACCGCTTGGCTTTAAGACAGTCATCAATTTTGGCAGCAGTTCTCTATGGTTTGGCAGCCACTGTATGCAGGCGTTTGAGAATACAATATCAAATTTTTCGTTAACTTCGCGCAAATCACCATTCGCATCAAGATTGATAAACTCTATATCGGGATATAATCCTCTTGCTTTTTTAAGCATTTCAACAGAATTATCTGCGCCGATTATTCTGGCATATGGAAACTTTTGCTTTAATATCTTTGTGCTGTTGCCCGGTCCGCAGCCTAAATCAAGTATGCTGTTAGGGGTAAACGCTTCTAGCCTGTTGGCTAAATCAATAGCAGGCTGTGTTCTGTCTTTCAAGAATTTTTCGTATTGTGTTGGATTCCACGTTGGCATAAACATCACTCTTTATCATAAAATACTTATCAATTCGTTAAGGCTTTCCACTGTGTAATCGGGCTGCTCTATTTCTGTTTTCAGTTCGCAATACTTGCCGAAACCTTGTTTTATCCATATAGTTTTCATTCCAATTTTGTTAGCTGGGACAATATCATTATCAATCCTATCCCCAACCATCAAGGCTTTTTCGGGCTTGCAATTCGCACGGTCAAGAGCAATTTGAAACATCCGCAAATCAGGCTTTGCTACACCTTCCTCGGCAGATGCGATAACAAGGTCAATGTATTTCAGTAAGCCGAGTTTTTCTAAACGTTCCTCGCTACCCAAGTTCTGATTTGCAATAATACCGATTTTGTAATGCTTACTCAACTCGCTCAAACAATTCTCTGCTTCGGGGTAAACAAACTCATCATCACTGTTCCAAGGAGCCTTTGTTAAGCCGTATTCTTCAAGCACCATATTGTAAGCATTTTGATTGCGATTTGAGATTTCGACCATTCTTTGATAAAACTCATTGTAGCTGACATCAGTATTCGCAATCGTTCTTTTGATTCTATTTTTATAAGCTGTACTTTCGTCAACCAGCGTTGAGCCAATATCAAAGAAAACCCATTTAATAGTATCCATCATTTTATTAACTCACTTACAAATCTCGTGTCCCTTGCCGTCAATTCCACCCACGCAGGACGAAACCCACTCTTGATAGCGTTGCGGACGGATTTGATATTCGACCAAGCGGCGCAGTAAAACGGCACCTTGCCCAGTGCCAATACTTCAAGCGCTAACTTGCTTGTTACGGCGGAAGCGATACCTTTTCGTCTGTATTCGGGCAGCACATCCACGCCGATTTGATACATCATTTCGCAATCAGCAGAACAACCCGCAAGCCCTATCAGCTTGTCGTTATCATACGCTCCGACAGCCAGCAAATCTCTTTCTCTGTCATAAAAGGTCAGGCAGTTACTCCACTGCTTCACATACAAATCCGCAAAGTCCTCCTTATGTAAAACACGCAGTTCATAACCGCAGCCAAGCTCCTTTAGCATGGTTACGTCAGGTAGAAAATACTCCGCCATAAAGCAAACTTTCAAATCAAACGGAGCAAGTAAATCATTCAGCATATTGATTTGCGGCGTTTCAAAGCAGCGGTATGCGTCGAATTTGTTTATGTATTCCGATACGGCTGATTTTGTCCGTTTGCTGACCTGCGCTACAACATTGTTGCCATAAGAAACAAGGTCACATTCCAAAGGCAGCGGAACATATTTCCTTGCTTTGGGATTTGCTTTTGACAGCGTCACAACATTCTGTTCCACTATAAAATCTTCCGGTTGGCAGTTGCAATCATTCGCCGACTGCTGCAATGCAATCTCCAATATCTCTTTATTTGTCATTGACTTTCTCCACTATCTACAGCCCTTATCTACGAATAGTATTCTATCACAATTCGAGTGAGTTTTCAACAAGGAACCGCTTGACACTTCAAAAATGTATATTGTGGCAGCCATATCGCAGCCGCCGAAAAAATAAACATTAGACGTGTGAAAATATCCGTACCCAAGCAGCGGTCAAAGACCACAGAAAACACGTGTGCGTAGTGCGGCATAGTTTATCATAACGGCATTCCCTGTCGCGTGCGAAAGCGGCAGATTCCCGGGCAAAATCCTTTAAAAAGAATTGCGATTCCTCGTTTTTGTCGAGAAAACATCTTGACAAAATCACATGTATATGCTATGATATTTCCTGCAAGTGAGCGAGGCTCACGTGCAGCGATAAAATATTTAGGGGTATAGCTCAGTTGGTAGAGCAGCGGTCTCCAAA
>CAMNHG010000010.1 GCA_946539105.1 uncultured Clostridia bacterium
GCTTTAAATCGAACCTCAGTACCCTTGATGTCGGACTTGCCGATTTTTTCGAGGTCATTTATTATTTTTCCGCGCTCATAACGCTGGAAGTAAATATCCTCGCCGTCGCAGACCTTAACCTCGAGCCACTCGGAAAGCGCGTTAACAACCGACGCACCCACGCCGTGGAGACCGCCGGACACCTTGTATCCGCCGCCGCCGAACTTACCGCCCGCGTGGAGCACTGTAAATACAACGGTAACAGCCGGAAGTCCTGTTTTGCTGTTTACGCCTACCGGGATTCCTCGTCCGTTATCGGTTACTCTGATAATATCGCCGGGTTCGATTACAACGTCGATTTTTGAGCAGTAGCCCGCAAGTGCTTCGTCGATTGAGTTATCGACAATTTCATAAACCAGATGATGAAGTCCTCGGGGACCGGTTGAGCCTATGTACATACCCGGACGCTTTCTTACCGCTTCAAGTCCCTCAAGAACCTGAATTTCGTCCGCACCGTATTCCTGTTCAACCTTGGTTATCTCAATATTTTCTTCGTTTTGTTCAATATTCTTTTCTACACTATCCATTTTATCCTCCGAATATTCATTATCTACTTCTTTTCAACAAACAATATATAGTAAGGCAAAAGCGTTGCCGCTAATGCCGTTAACACTACGTTAATTATAAAAAGCGTAATCAGATTTACTCCTACAAAGCCTATGAGCAGCAGATTGACCGCCAACAGCGCGAGCAAAAATTCAAGCAGCAGTATAATCAGCTTTTTCTTTGAAATCTTAAATATTTTTTCGCAGTGGTAGCATTTTTCTTCTTTTTTTAATAATAATTTTCTTACGTCGCCGTACCTGTAAATTGTTTTACAATGCGGACAGACCGGTAAGGACGGTAAAAACAGCTTTGCCATAATTAAAACCTTCTGTTTGCGGAATATCTGTTTGTATCCGTCTTTTCGGGTTTTTTAGGCTCGTCTGCATCATCTTTTCCGAAAACAGCCTCCTCAGCGGATTCAGGCTGTTCATCTGCCGGCTCAATATAATGGCGGCTTCTGTTTATTCTTGTGCCCTCGGAGTGAATCTTTTTAAGCGGATAATCCTCTGATCCGGCGTGATTTTCCCTTACATCGCTCATAACCTCAACATAGGGCTTTTTTTCGCCTGTGTTCAGCTCGGCGGAGTCCGAAACAATATTTTCGTTTTCCTCCTGCGGCTTTGACGCGTTTCTTTCAGCCTTAATTTTATTAAATACATCGTTATTGATCTGGAACTGGTTTGAGCCTTCCGCGTAGCCTATTTCATCATCAAGCTCCGATATTGAAAGGTTGTCGGAATATTCAATTCCGGCACGCTTTGCCTCCATCGACTTTTGATATTTTTTAAGCGGCTCGAATTTTACAAAATTCGGAGATACAATGCCGAAAATAATCAGCGGAATCGCTACCGCCAAAATACCGAGCGGATTGCTTGTCATATCGAGCACAATCCACGCCGTCATAATTGCCGCGGAGATTATGGCGCATATAATAAATACCAAAATAACCTTTTTATTTATAAATACTCTGCTCTCTTTGCCGCAGCGAGAACATACATATTCCGCTTTTCTTCTTGATGAAAACCTTTCTCCGTATGTAATTCTTTTTCCGCAGTAAGGACATCTGTTTTTCCTTTTCATAGCTCTCTCCGTAAAATTATTTTATATACCTTCAAATTATTAATTATAAGCTCAGCTTTCTTCTTGAAAGCGTTTTTGTTGAAAGCTGAGAAATATATACCTGAGTTTTTCCTTTGTCGCTGCAGATAACAAACGACCTCGGCAGTTCGTAGGACACGTTGATAACCTCGCCGTTTTTTTGAGCCGCCGCCAAAAAGTCACGCGTTTTTTTTGACACCGTGCAGGCGTCAATGTCGAACATCGCTACAATTTTGTCTGTATTGATTACAACGTCGTTTCCCAAATGCAAATACATTTCTCAGTTTTCTTCCTCTGTGATTTTTCCGTTTTCAACAAGAAATACTTTTCCTTGTTTAAGCTGCTCTTTGTTTGATTTTTCACAGCAGGTTATAAAAACCTGACAGCCCTTCAGCTCATTGAGCAGATAATCCTGACGGCTGTTATCAAGCTCGGACAAAACGTCGTCGAGCAAAATTACGGGTTCTTCTCCCATTTTTTCTCTCAGCACAGCCGCCTCTGCCAGCTTAAGAGAAAGCACCGCGCTGCGCTGCTGTCCCTGAGAAGCGAACGACTTTGCGTTTTTGCCGTTTATGATAACCTCTACGTCATCGCGGTGGGGTCCTGCAAGCGTTACTCCGCAGGCAATTTCGTTTTGACGGTTTGCGCTGTACTTTGAGCGCATTTTTTCTTCAATTTTTTCCACACTGTCGCCGTACTGTGCTCCTACGCTTGAGATATACCTGAGCTCAAGCTGCTCTTTATTTTTTGAGATTCCATTGTGATATACCGCCGCCTTAGCGGTAATCATATTTACAAACTCAAGCCGCTGTTTTAACAGCAACGCTCCGGAGTTTATTATTTGGTCGTCCCAAATATCTATGGTTGACTCCAGAGAAGGATTTTTCATTACGTCCTTTAGCAGGGCGTTTCTCTGGGCAATCAACCGGTTATATTTTGAAAGCGTTACCGCGTTTTTTAACTTTTCACGGCAAATCGCGCTGTCAATAAAATTTCTCCTCTCCCCCGGTCCTCTCTTTATAAGACTGAGGTTTTCCGGGGAAAAAACAACCGCGCAGAATTTTTCTATCAATGCGGACGAGGAACGTTTTTCGACTCCGTTTATTTTTACATTCTTTTTGGTTGCGGAAAATCCGAGTGAGGCGTTCTGCTCCCTATCCTGACCGAAAAACTCACATTCCAGCCTTGAAAATTCCGTTCCCCACTTTATCATTTCTTTCGCGCTTGATGTTCTGAACGAATGACCTCCGCAGAACAGCCACAACGCCTCTATGATATTTGTCTTTCCCTGTGCGTTGTCGCCGTAAATTATATTTACTCCGCCGCAGGGAAGAATCTCCGCGTCATCTAAATTTCTGAAATTTTGAAATTTTAAGCTGTTAACCTTCATTATTCAACAATAATCAGAGTTCCGTTATACTCGGCGGTATCTCCCGGTCTCAGCTTTTTTCCTCGCATGGTGCAAACCTCGCCGTTAACCTTGACCTCGCCGTTTTGAATAACAACCTTTGCCATTCCGCCGGTATATGCCTCTCCGCTCAGCTTTAGCAAATCCTGTAGCTTAATATATTCCGTATTTATTTTAATATTCTCAGTTTTCATTAGCCAGCCTCATCGGCACAACAATGCTCAAAAAGCTGTCGCCGGATACGGGTTTAACTATAATCGGAGAAACCGGACCGTTCAGCACCAGCTTAACCTCGTCTGTGTCGGTATTCTTTAACGCGTCTAACATATATTTGTTATTAAAACCTATTTCCACGCTCTCGCCGGCAATATCTACGTCAATAACATCCTTCGCGCTTCCGACTGCCGACGCGCAGGAAAGTCTGATCTCATTTTCAAGGAACTTGCACCTTACGGGGCTGGGAGTTCTCTCGTTATTAAGAAGCGACATTCTCTCGACCGACTCAATCAGCTTGCGGGTTGAAATTACAAGGACGGTTTTTTCTTCCTTTGAAACCGTAGCTTTATAATCTATAAAAGTACCCTCGATAAGTCTGGAAATTACCCTGTAGCTCTTAACCTTAAAGGTTATATGCCTTTGACCGATAATAATATCGACAGGTTCGTCATCCTCGGTAAGCAGCTTAAGAATTTCGAGCTGGGTTTTGCCGGGGACTACAAACGAGTTGCTGCTGTCTGTATCTACGTTTTCTTTTCTTATTGCCATTCTGTAGCCGTCTATTGCCACTATGGTAAGGGTTGAATTATCAATTTCAAACAGTGAGCCGGTATAAATAGGCTTTGCCATATTCTCGCTGACAGCGTAAACCGTCTGGCGGATCATATCTCTGAGAACCTTTGAGCTTATAGTAATTGAATCTGTCTGTTCAAAGCTTGGAAGGTCGGGATATTCTACAGACGACATACCCATAATTTTATAATCAGCCTGGCCGCAGGTAATGTAAGTAACCATTCTGTCATCTGTTTCTATGGTAACTACCTCTTCGGGAAGTCTTCTTACAATATCAAGGAACAGTCTTGCTCCGATTACAATTTCTCCCTCTTTTATAATAGACGCTTCAATATCGGTTGTAATTCCGATTTCCAGGTTATAGCCCGAAATATTTAGTTTATCTCCGTATGCCTTTACAAGTACGCCCTCAAGAGCGGGAATTGATGATTTTGAGGAAACTGCCCTTGATACGTTTGAAACGGCAGAAACCAGATCTGATTTTGAACAGGTAATTTTCATCTCGTATATCTCCTCTGATATATTCTTTTAAATTTTATTAGTAGTAGTAGGCGGTGTTAAAATATGGAAAAGTACCGTTAGACGGCTTGTCTGTTTGATTTTTTTATCAACACCGTATTATTAAATTTTTATTGAAGGATGTTTGTAAAATTTTAACACCCTTTAACAATGACTGACAAATATAAACATTACTAACGTTCTAACATTAATTTATATATTGATAAATGTTAGTTTGTATGATAATTTTATTATCTGTCCTGAATATTTTTGATTGTGTCGTCAATGAGTTCTTTTACTTTTCTGTCCTTATTAATAAGGTTTTCTACCTTTTGAATTGAGTAAATTACCGTTGAGTAGTGGCGGTGGCCGAACTCCTCGCCTATATTTACCATTGAAAGGGTTGTAATCTGCCTTGTAATGTAAATTGCTATATGGCGCGCGTTGCTGATATTCGCGCTCTTATTTTTCTGCGAGCGGATTTCCTCGGGAGTTACTCCGTAGGTGCGCGCTACCTCGTCAATAATTCTCTCAACCGTCACCTCGGGCGGAACGTCGTTGTTGAGTACGTCCGCAATAACCTCCTGAACAGAGGTGAGAGAGGGCTTTTCATTATTAAGAAGTGATTTTGCCTTTAGCTTTTTAACCGTGCCCTCAAGCTGGCGGATATTGGCCTTTAGCTTTTTGGCAATGTATTCGCAGATTTCATTTGAAAGCTCTATATCGACAAGCTCAGCCTTGCGCTTGATAATTGCTATTCTCGTCTCTAAATCGGGCGGCTGAATGTCGGCAATCAAATCCTGCTCAAAGCGTGAGCGCAGACGGTCGTCAAGGGTTCTGATTTCCTTCGGCGGACGGTCGGATGTAAGTACAATCTGCTTTCTTGCCTCGTGAAGGGCGTTAAAGGTGTGGAAGAACTCCTCCTGGGTACTCTCCTTGCCCCCGATAAACTGAACGTCATCCACCAACAGTACGTCGGCGTGTCTGTATTTATGTCTGAACTCGCTCATCTTAGCCTGTCTTAAGCTCTCAATAAGCTCGTTTGTAAAGTCGTCGCCCTTAATGTAGCAGATAACCATATCGGGATTATTCTTTTTAATCTCGTTTCCGATTGCGTAAAGCAGGTGGGTTTTTCCGAGTCCCGAGTTGCCGTAAAGGAAAAGAGGATTATAAGCCTTTGACGGATTTGTCGCAACCGCAAGACAGGCCGCGTGGGCGAACTTGTTGGAAGAGCCGACAATAAAGGTATCAAAGGTGTACTCGTAGTTTGCGTTTGTATCCTCGCTGATGGTTTCCGGCGAGGGAGTTTTAAGGTTAGCCTCATCCGGAGTTTTAAGAGCAATGTTGAATTTATTATCAAAGATAGCTTCAAAAGCCTCGTTCAAAAGCGGAATATAGCATCTTTTGATTGTCTGTCTGTGAAAATCGTTGGGTACGATAAGATAAGCCGTGTTGCTTTCAAAGTCAAGATTGAGCGGTTTGATTCTGCTGATCCATGTATTGTAAGCCACGTCTGTAATTTTTGTTTTGCAATAGGAGCAAATAAGCTCCCAAGCGTCGTTAAAAGAATCCATTTTCTCCTCCACATCCTCATAGGGCAAAAGTTTTGCGGGTTATGGTGATTGTGCCCTGATTTTACAATTTAATAATCAAAATTCTCTGTAGTCGCAAATTAACCCACAATAAATCCATTCTAAATAATTATACTCCAACCGAGGATAAAATGCAAGCATTTTGAATTTATAAAGAATTACATTTTAAATGTATATATAGAGAATTTTAGTTTAAAATGTCAAAACCGGTTTTAAATAATTTTGTGTTTGTATTTTTCAAATTTTTTGATACACTACAAGTTGTTATTAAAGTTTAAAAAATAACTATATTTAGTGGTGATCTTTCAGCGGTAAAAAAAACTTGACGGATTCGATAAAATAAGCTATAATGCTATATTGCAAGGATAGGGCAGTAGGTTTATTCCGATGCCCAAAAACCTAAAAAACGGTAACAAAGCAATGTGTTCCGAACGGATTTACGGCTTTTGATTACCTTATAATTTTGAAGGGAGGGTTTTTGAATATGTTGAGAACATATCAGCCTAAAAAGCTCCACAGAAAAAAAGAGCACGGCTTCAGAAAGAGAATGGCTACATCCAACGGCAGAAAAGTTTTGGCGAGAAGAAGAGCTAAGGGCAGAAAAAGGTTGTCTTACTAAGGTATTTAGTGAATAACAAGCTGTACAAAGCGGATGTTTTTCATAAGCCGGCGATTTTGAGCCGGTTAAAAACGCAAAGACTTAAAACAGCCGCGTTTTGTTTATAAGTTATTTGTTAAATAGCCTAAAGAACGACCACGCTTGACTGTGGTCTTTCTTTAATTTATATCCTGCCGAGGTTTTATTATGAGTAAGTATGTTACGGTTAAGGAAAACAGAGATTTTTCGAGAATATACAGGCGAGGAAAATCCTTTGTAAGCCCCGTGCTTGTTACCTACGTAATAAAAACCCGTTCGGATAATGTAAGATACGGTATTACTACAGGTAAAAAAATCGGCAACGCAGTAAAACGCTCAAGAGCGAGAAGAGTTATAAGAGCCTCATATTATCAACTGTATTCCAAGCTCAATACCGGCTATGATATTATTTTTGTAGCGAGAGGAAAAACACCGTTTGTAAAGTCTCAGGTTGTATTAAAAGCAATGAAAAAACAGCTTGAAGAAGCAGGTGTTATAAATAAAAATTAAGTCCTCGCGGTTAATATTGGTAGATTATTATGAAAAAAGTTTTAATGGCTTTAATCAGATTTTATCAGTCCGCAATATCTCCTTATACTAAAGCCCGCTGCATATACACTCCAACGTGTTCGCAGTACGGACTGGAGGCTATAGAGCGTTTCGGAGCGTTAAAGGGCAGCGCTCTGACAATATGGCGTATTTTACGCTGCAATCCGTTTGCCAAGGGCGGGTACGATCCCGTCCCGGAAAAAAAGAAAAAATAACGATGAGGTAAATTTATGCAAATTTTCGGTTTTCTCGGATACTTCCTCGGATACCTGCTTTGGGCACTGTTCTATGTATTTCAGAATTTCGGTATTGCGATTATTGTATTTACAATCGTAATTAAACTTGTGCTGTTCCCGTTCTCTGTAAAGCAGCAAAAATCAATGGCAGGCACGGCAAGACTGTCAAAAAAGCAGAAGGAGCTTCAGGAAAAGTACGGAAATAACCGTCAGCTTCTTCAGGAAGAGATGAACAAGCTATATGAAAAAGAGGGAGTAAAGCCCATGGGCGGCTGTCTTACGATGATTGTCCCGATGCTTGTTCTTTTCGGCGTATTCTACGCCGTTGCGTATCCTCTTACAAACACACTGCACATTAACGGCGAAAGCGTTGACAAGGCAGTAGCTTATATTCAGCAGATTCCCGGATACGCTTCCAGCGCGAATCCGGCGTATCAGCAGATCGCGCTTTTAAGAGTATTCCCTAATATTGCCAACACCGACGCGATTCAGGGTCTTTTCAGCGCGGCTGACATCGACAAAATCCACCTGTTCTCAAATGGATTTACAATTTTCGGCGGTGTCGATTTGCTTTCGGTTCCGTCGGACTACGGTTTCTGGTCATGGTATCTTCTGTTCCCCGTACTCTGCTTTGTTTCTAACGTAGGTTCACAGTTTGTTATGCAGAGGGTGAACAAAAACCAGATGAACCAGCAGCAGGGCTGTATGAAGGTTCTTATGTACGCGCTTCCGCTTTTCTCGGCTTACATCGCGTACAGCGTACCCGCGGCTATGTCCTTCTATTGGATTATTTCCGCGTTGATCAGCTTGGTACAGTCGATTATACTCGCAAAGGTTTTGAGTCCCGTTCAAATTAACGCGAAAAGTGAAGCAAGGCACGCAGCACTTATGTTTGAAAACGAGGCAAAAGTGCCGTATGTCTATGCGCCGCAGGAAAACGCGGCTGTTCAGGCAAACAATAAAAATAAGAATAAGAAGAAAAAGTAAATTGTTTTTTAACCGTAAAAAACAGGAGAAGAAAATATTATGTTAAAAGAAGTTATCGGCGTCGGCGATACCGAGCTTGAAGCTCTTAACGACGCAAAAAAACAGTTGGGACTTGACGAGACCGACGAAGTTGAATTTGAGCTTATCCAGAGGGCTGAGAAAAAAATGTTCGGTCTTTTCGGAGGTGCTCCCGCTAAGGTTAGAATTATTATTAAGGACACTCCCGAGGAAAAGGCTGAGAAGTTCTTAAAGGAAGTATTAGACAAAATGCAGCTCTCCGGTATCGAGATAGAGAAGAAGAGCGAAGAAGGTGCCGTTGAGTTTAATCTGTCCGGCGAGGACGTTGGATTTGTAATCGGCAGAAGGGGAGAAACCCTTGACGCGCTTCAGTACCTTACAAGCCTGGTGGCAAACCACAGCGAGGATCCTTATATCAAGGTAACTGTAAACACCGGCAACTACCGCGAGAAAAGAGAAAAAACTCTTGAAGGTCTCGGCAGAAAGCTCGCCTTTAAGGCAATTAAGACAGGTAAAAAGACCTCGCTTGAGCCTATGAATCCCTACGAGAGAAGAATTATCCACACCTCAGTTCAGAAGGTTAACGGAGCAATTTCTTGGAGCGAGGGAGAGGGTGCGGCAAGACATGTTGTTATCGGTCCCGACCCCAAGGTTAAGAACAACCGCAAGGGAGGATACAACAACCGCAGAGGCGGTTCAAGACGTTCCTACAATTCAAACAACCGCTCAAAAAGCGCGACTGTAAATCCAGACAGAGTTCCGCTCAATGAAGGCGGAGAGACAGGACTTTACGGAAGACTTGATAAATAAGTTTTTCCAAAACAGTTAGGAAAAGCATAATAAAAACTAAACTTAGGGCGGAGTTTTTTCCGCCCTTTTAATTTAACAGATATGAATGATAATAAAACTATTGCCGCAATAAGTACAGCCCAGGGCGAAGGAGGAGTCGGAGTAATCCGAATTTCCGGCGCGGATTCCGCGGTCATCGCCGACAGGGTTTTTAAAAATATAAATTCAAAAAAACTTGCCGAAATGAAGGGCTATACAGCGGCGTTCGGAAAAATTATATATAATAACGAGGAGCTTGACGAGGCGGTCGCGCTCGTTTTTAAAGCTCCGCACAGCTATACCGGCGAGAATGTAGTTGAACTTTCCTGTCACGGAGGAGTATATATTACAAAGCAGGTTTTGCGAGCTGTGCTGGACGCAGGTGCCGTACCCGCCGAGCCGGGAGAATTTACTAAAAGAGCGTTCTTAAACGGCAAAATTGACCTGACCGAGGCGGAAGCGGTAATTGACATTATCACCGCAAAAAGCAGAGGTGCTGCGCGTTCGGCTATGTGCGTTAAGGAAGGCGCGTTAAGGCGAAGAATAAGCGCGGTTAAGGATGATTTGCTTTCACTCACCGCTCATCTTTCGGCGTGGGCTGATTATCCCGAGGAGGATATTGCCGAGGTTGATGACGATATGATTTACTCAACCTGTGACAGCGCGATATCCGAGCTTGAAAAAATGCTCTCGACCTACGACGCCGGGCAGGCGGTAAAGCAGGGAATAGATACCGTTATTGCCGGACGTCCGAACGTCGGCAAAAGTACGCTTATGAATTTGCTTTCGGGCAGCGAAAAGAGTATTGTCACCGATATTCCGGGAACTACAAGGGATATTGTTGAGGACACTGTAGCGGTAGGCGACGTAATTTTGAGACTGAGCGATACAGCAGGTCTCAGAAACACTGACGACGCGGTTGAAAAAATAGGAGTTGACCGCGCAAAAAAGAGGCTTGAACAGTGCGGACTGCTGCTTGCTGTTTTTGACAACAGTCAAACGCTCAGCGAGGACGATTATAACTTGATTGAAGCCTCAGAAGGCGTGCCTACCATAGCGATAATAAATAAAACCGATTTGGAAAACAAACTTGAAATAGACAAGATAAAATCTAAAATAAGCAATATAATATATATTTCTGCCGCAAACGGAGAGGGTAAGGATGATATTATCAACGCGGTTGAAAAAATTGCCGGTACCGCAAAGCTCAATCCCAGTGAGGGTATTCTATCAAATGAGCGTCAGCGGTCAAATGTAAGCAACGCGCTGAAATCAGTTAAAGAGGCAAGGCAGGCACTTGAATCGGGACTGACTTACGACGCAATTACGGTTTCTTTGGAGGACGCAATCTCCGAGTTGCTCGAGATGACCGGAGAAAAAACAAGCGACGAAGTGCTCGACAGAGTTTTCCACAACTTTTGCGTGGGAAAATAAAGGAAGATTTTTATGGATTATTTTGCAGGTGAATATGACGTTGCCGTAATCGGCGCAGGCCATGCCGGAATTGAGGCGGCGCTTGCCTCGGCAAGGCTTGGATGCAACACAGTTATATTTACAATTAATATGGACGCAGTGGGCAACTGTCCCTGCAATCCGTCAATAGGAGGCACAGCAAAAGGACACCTTGTCCGCGAGCTTGACGCCATCGGCGGAGAAATGGGCAAAACCGCCGACGAATGTTTTTTGCAGTCGCGTATGCTCAACCGCGGCAAGGGTCCCGCGGTTCATTCGCTCCGCGCTCAGATTGACAGAAGAAAATACTCCGACACTATGAAGCACAAGCTGGAGCTTCAGGAAAATCTTGAGCTCAGGCAGGCTGAGATAACCAATATTAAAAAGACTGAGGACGGTTACGAGCTCAAAACTCAAATGCTTGCAATCTTTAAGTGCAAGACGGTTATTATCGCAACGGGCACGTACCTCGGCGGCAGAATTTATGTCGGCGAGGTGAGCTACGAGAGCGGACCTGACGGAATCTTTCCTGCGACGAGGCTCGGCAAGAGCCTTAAGGAGCTCGGACTCCCGCTTAGAAGATTCAAAACCGGAACCCCTGCCCGTGTGCTCAGACGTTCTATTGATTTTTCGGAGCTTGAGGTTCAAAAGGGCGATGAACCGCCTCAGCCGTTTTCTTATGAGACGGAAAGTCTCGGCGAAAATAAGGTTGACTGCCACATCAGCTGGACTAACGATAAAACCAAGCAGATTATCCTTGAAAATATCCACCGCTCACCTTTATATGCAGGCAGGATTGAGGGAGTGGGACCGCGATACTGTCCGAGCTTTGAGGACAAGATTATGCGGTTTAAGGATAAACCCAGACACCAGCTGTTTATTGAGCCGTGCGGTGAGAACACAGAAGAGATGTACCTGCAGGGAATGAGCAGCTCGCTGCCCGAGGAGGTACAGCTAAAGTTTTACCGCACCATCAAGGGACTTGAAAACTGCGTTATTATGCGTCCTGCCTATGCTATCGAATACGACTGCGTTGACCCGACCGCGATGAACCCGACCCTTGAATTTAAGAGCTTCGAGGGACTTTTCGGCGCGGGGCAGTTTAACGGAAGCTCCGGTTACGAGGAAGCCGCTGCTCAGGGCTTTGTAGCAGGAGTAAACGCCGCTCACAAGGTTTTGGGCAGAGAACAGTTTGTTTTGACCAGGGCAAATTCTTATATTGGCACTTTGATTGACGACCTTGTTACCAAGGGCGCAAACGAGCCGTACAGAATGATGACCTCGCGAAGCGAGTACCGCCTTGTGCTCCGTCAGGATAACGCCGACGAGAGATTGACGCCTACAGGATATGAACTCGGCTTAATCAGCGAGGAACGCTATCAAAAGTTTCTCAAAAAACAGCAGCTTAAAAAGGACGAGATTAAAAGGCTCGAAAAAACCACGCTTTCTCCGAGCGATGAGTTAAATAAATTGCTTGTTTCACGTGAAACATCGCCTGTCACAACAGGAGTAAGGGAGATTAATCTGCTCCGCCGTCCGCAAATAGGGTATGATGTTATTAAGCAAATAGATCCCGATTGTCCCGATTTGGACGCGAATATAATAGAGCAGATAGAAATTGAGATTAAATATGAGGGCTACATTCAAAAACAGCTAAAGCAGGTTGAGCAGGTAAAAAAGCTGGAAAAGAAACAACTGCCGACCGATTTTGACTACACAACGCTTGCGGGTCTGCGCCTTGAAGCGCAGGAAAAACTGAATAAAATCAAGCCGCTCAATATCGGGCAGGCTTCGAGAATTTCGGGAGTATCTCCTGCGGACATAAGCGTGCTGTTAATTTGGATGGCGGCAAACAAAAATCAGGAATAATTATGGATATTAAAAACATTGTTTTATCAGCCGTTAAGGATTATAAAATTGAATTGTCCGAAGAACAGCTTGATCAGCTTCAAAAATATTTTGAGCTTTTGGTGTCGTGGAATGAGAAGATAAACCTCACCGCTATAACCGAGCCGAATGAAGTAGCGGTAAAGCATTTTGCCGACAGTCTTTCGGTGTTTAATTACGTAGATTTTCCGCAGGGAGCAAGCGTAATTGATGTCGGAACGGGAGCAGGATTTCCCGGACTGGTGCTTAAAATCGCACGACCTGACATTAAGCTAACCCTTCTCGACAGCCTGAACAAAAGACTAAAGTTTCTCGAAGAGGTATTAAACACCCTCGGGCTTGAAGCAGAGCTTGTTCACGCAAGGGCAGAGGATAGCGGTCAAAGTATTGATTTGCGTGAGTGTTATGACTTCGCCGTATCAAGAGCTGTTGCGCGGCTCAACGTTCTCTGCGAATACTGTTTGCCGTATGTCCGCCTTTCCGGAAGGTTTATAGCCTTCAAGGGCGGAGAGGCGGAAGATGAAATTAAATCCGCTTCAAAGGCAATTCAAGCTCTCGGCGGAAAGAAAAAGGACGTATTTAATTTTGAACTCCCCGAAAACAGCGGAAGCAGAACACTCGTTGTCATAGAAAAGGTTCAGCCGACTCCCGATAAATACCCGAGGCAGAACGGAAAAATCAAGGCAAAACCCTTATAATTACATAAAAAAATTACTCGACAAAATTTTGCCCAATAAGCTAAAACAATATAAAAATTTAACACAGAATCTGACATAAACCGCACACCCGTTGTGATATTATAATAGCACAGGGACAACCCCTGATGCTGACAAGGGTGATGCGGTTGAATTTTTTGGTAAAAGGCGAAAATAAAATTTCAGAAATACCAATAATAAAAATTCGGCCAAACAGAGCCCAGCCCCGAAAGGTTTTTAATGAGGACGAGCTTTCGGCACTGTCGCGGTCAATAGCCGAAAACGGAATATTGCAGCCGCTAACGGTAAGAAAAGCAAGCCAGTCCGAATTTGAACTAATTGCAGGAGAACGCCGTTTACGCGCGGCAATCCTCGCGGGGATGAAACGTGTTCCGTGCATTATAGTAAAATGCTCAGACAAAGAATCTGCCGTATATGCTCTTCTTGAAAATCTCCAGCGGGCTGACCTCGGAATCTTCGAGGAAGCCCGAGGGATTTCAAGGCTGATAAGGCGTTACGGACTCACTCAGGAACAGGCGGCGGAAAAGCTCGGTAAAACCCAGTCCACAATAGCAAACAAGCTCAGGCTGTTAAAGTTGAGCTATGAGGAGCAGGAGTGGATAGAAAACGCAGGGCTGACCGAACGCCACGCAAGGGCACTTTTGAGAATTGACGATGAAGACATAAGGCGTGAGGTTCTCTCAAAGATAATATCGGACAACCTCAACGTAAATCAAACCGAAGCACTTGTCGGCATATACAAACACAATAACCCGAAAATCGAAAAAAGTCGGGGCAGAAGCAAAGCGGTGATAAAAGACATCAGGATTTTTCTTAATTCCATCAATAGAGCAATAGACACAATGCGGCTGTCGGGAATAGACGCGCAATCTGTAAAAACAGACACAGAAAATTTTATCGAATACACAATCCGTATTCCCAAGTCGCAGATAAACAAAACGGAAAAATCCGCATAAACACTTAACTAACTTTCCACTTTGGGCGTAAGCCCAATCCACTCATACCCATTTCCTTATCTAACCCCTTGCGAAAAGACGTGCAGAAATGTACGTCTTTTTGCCGTTTTAAATTCAAAAACATCTATAAGCCTCCCCCGACACTTTGTTTCGGGAAATTCCCCTGTCAGGGGAAATGTCGCGTAGCGACAAAAGGTGATTCCCCTCGTAGGGGAAATGGGCGAAGCCCAAAAGGGTTGCCGACGTGCTAAGGTTGCCGTTTTCGCCGGAAAAAGGTGTCACGGCATTTATGCCGTGACGGAGGGGGCTTTGTTACATTTAGCACGAGTTATCAAATATAAATAACATAAAAACAGCTTAAATTTTGTTTCACGTGAAACATCTAATACTAATTCCTGATAGAAAGTAGACTTATATTTTGCGAGGATTTTTTTCGCAAGACAAGGCGAAGGACGCGGCAAGGCTGACGCCTTGCAAGGACGACAACGCAGTATTGCGGAAAAATAGACCGCAAAGATTATCTACTTTTTATTAGGTATTAGTATAAAACATAAAAAATTAAAAAATTCTTTAAATCCTCTTCAAAATCCAACATATATATGGTATAATCTTAAAAGAATTTATTAGTAAGGATTTGAAATCAGTGGCAAAAATTATCGCTATATCAAACCAAAAGGGCGGAGTGGGCAAGACCACAACCGCCGTTAACCTTGCCGCTTGTCTCGGTGCACTCGGCAAAAAGGTTCTTCTTGTTGACGCCGACCCTCAGGGTAACGCCACAAGCGGCGTTGCTATCGACAAAAGCAAGGTTAAGCTTTCCACCTACAACATCCTTGTGGACGGAACAAAGGCAGAGGAGTGCGTGCTGACAACTCCGTATCAGAATCTTCATATTCTGCCGTCGTCAATTGACCTTGCCGCGGCGGAGCTTGAAATCGCGGAGAAATCACACCGCGAGGCACTGCTTAAAAACTCAATTCTGCCGATTAAGCAGTATTACGATTACATAATCATCGACTGTCCGCCGTCGCTGGGACTAATTACGGCGAACGCGCTGACGCTTGCGGACTCGTTCATCGTTCCGATTCAGTGCGAATATTACGCGCTCGAGGGCTTGTCACAGCTTATGAGCACGGTTAGGCGAATAAAAAGGCAGTACAATTACTCAATCGAGCTTGAGGGAGTTCTGCTTACAATGTACGACGGCAGGCTCAACCTGACTCAGCAGGTTGTTGAGGAGGTCAAAAAATTCTTCCCCGGCAAGGTGTTCGGCACGGTTATCACCAGGGGAGTAAGGCTTTCCGAGGCGCCGAGCTTCGGTATGCCTGTAATTTACTACGACAAAAACTGCAAGGGCAGCTTGGCGTACACTGAGCTTGCCAAAGAGTTGATTGCAAAGGAGAAACGCTGATGGCAAAAAAACTCGGCGGACTCGGCAAGGGTCTTAACGCCATATTCATAGAAAATGACAACGAGGACAAAAGCGGAGGCGTTACTCTGAATATCTCGGAGATTGAACCGAACCGCTCTCAGCCGCGTAAGGAGTTTGACGAAAACGCGCTCAGCGAGCTTGCTCAAAGCATATCCGAGCACGGACTTTTACAGCCGCTTTTGGTACGTCCTCTGCCGCTCGGCGGTTATGAGATTGTAGCAGGCGAGAGAAGATACCGCGCTTGCCGTATGGCAGGGCTGACGGAAATTCCGGTAATTATCCGCGAACTCGACGAAACCCAGACAATGGAGCTCGCGCTTATTGAAAACCTGCAAAGAGAGGATTTAACGCCGCTTGAGGAAGCAGAGGGTTACAGCGTGCTTATTAACGAGCACAATATGACTCAGGAGGAGGTTGCGCGTTCGGTCGGAAAATCCCGTCCGGCTATTGCAAACGCGCTCAGACTTTTAAAACTCCCCGACAGCGTTAAGGAGTATTTAAAGGACGGCAAAATCTCGGCAGGCCACGCAAGAGCACTGTTGACGCTTGATAACGAGGACGATATGCAGGAGCTTGCTGATTTGATAGTGAGCAAGGATTTGTCGGTAAGACAGACCGAAAAGCTCTGCAAAAAAACTCCGAAATCAAAGAAGGAGCAAAAAGCGGAGAAAAAACCGTCGTTTTACAGTATGGTCGAGCTCGCGCTTAACGAGAGCCTGGGCAGAAAAATAAGCATAACAAAGAACAAGGGCAAGCAGGGAGGAGTACTCCAAATCGAGTTTTATTCCGACGAGGAGCTCACCGAGCTTTCCAACAAGTTAAAATAAAGGAGCAGAAAAATGATTGATATTAAATTTTTGAGAGAAAACCCCGACGCGGTAAAGGAAAATATAAAGAAAAAATTTCAGGATCACAAGCTTGAGCTTGTTGACAAGGTAATTGAGCTTGATAAGCTAAGCCGTGAGGCAAAGCAGAAGGCTGACGATTTGCGCTCTAACCGAAATAAAATCTCAAAGCAAATCGGCGCGTTAATGGCTCAGGGAAAGCGCGAAGAGGGAATGGCACTTAAAGAGGAGGTAACAAAGCAGGCTCAGCAGCTTCAGGAGCTTGAAGCTCAGGAGAGCGAGCTCAGCACTCAGGTTACCGACATTATGATGCAGATTCCCCAGATTATCGACCCGTCGGTGCCAATCGGCAAGGACGATACCCAGAACGTTGAAATTGAGCGTTTCGGCGAGCCGGTTGTGCCCGATTTTGAGGTTCCTTATCACACAGATATTATGGAAAAGCTAAACGGCATCGACCTTGATTCCGCGCGTAAGGTAGCCGGCAACGGATTCTACTACCTTATGGGCGACATCGCGAGACTTCACAGTGCGGTAATCGCTTACGCGCGCGACTTTATGATTGACCGCGGTTTTACCTACTGTGTACCGCCGTTTATGATCAGAAGCAACGTTGTTACCGGCGTAATGAGTTTTGCAGAGATGGACTCGATGATGTACAAGATCGAGGGAGAGGATCTTTACCTCATCGGCACAAGCGAACACTCAATGATTGGCAAATTCATCGACACTATCAACAAGGAAGAAAACCTGCCCTACACCCTCACAAGCTATTCGCCATGTTTTAGAAAAGAAAAGGGCGCGCACGGAATTGAGGAACGCGGAGTTTACCGTATTCACCAGTTCGAAAAGCAGGAGATGATTGTTGTCTGCAAGCCCGAGGACAGCAAAATGTGGTTCGACAAGCTCTGGCAGAACACAGTTGATTTGTTCCGTTCGCTCGATATTCCGGTTCGTACACTTGAATGCTGCTCAGGCGACCTCGCGGACTTAAAGGTTCGTTCGCTCGACGTAGAGGCTTGGTCGCCCAGACAGAAAAAATATTTTGAGGTCGGCTCATGCTCAAACCTCGGCGACGCTCAGGCTCGCAGACTTAAAATCAGAGTTTCGGGAGAAGGCGGCAAAAAATACTTTGCCCACACCCTTAACAATACCGTTGTAGCTCCTCCGAGAATGTTAATCGCGTTTTTGGAGAACAACCTCAACGAGGACGGCACGGTTAATATACCTGTCGCGCTCAGACCTTATATGGGCGGCAAAGAAATTATCGGATAAGGAGAGAACAATATGATTTGCAGAAACTGCGGAGGCGAATACCCGGACTACAAGGATAATTGCCCCTCTTGCGGAACAAAAAATCCGAATGTAAGTTACAATTCCCGTTACTCTGCACCTCAAAATAATGCCAACAGGGACAACGGACAGTACGGCAGATATCAGCAGCCTGTCAACACCGTTTATGTAAACGAGCCCGACGTTCACTACGACGAGCACGTGTCAATCGGCGGATGGATTGGAAGATGGATTGTAATGTGCATCCCGATTGTAAACATCATTATGCTTTTTGTCTGGGCGTTCGGCGGTTCAAGAAAGTACTCGCTGAAAACCTGGGCACGTGCAAGACTTCTGCTGGCGTTGATTGTGATTATAGCTTTGCTTATTACGGTTATCGTATTGGCGGTGTCCGGAGTTAACGTTCAGGAAGTTTTTAAAAACGCAAAATATTATCGCTGATAAACAAAAAATAACACTGTCGTTTCAGGCGCATAACCGAAATGACAGTGTTTATTTTTTATTATTTGTTTTCTTCTTTTTTCTCTTTGAAGGCGAAAAATCTTTGTCCGATGTAGTTTACCATTACGAACACAGCCGCGCCGACTGCCCAGCTAAGGTTTCCTGCAAAGGTGTCGACATCCATACCGAACAGCGTCCAGCCTGCGCCCTTGGAGATTGCGCTGACCGCCGTGGCGACCGCAACTCTAATCAGCATACAAAGCAGGATGTTGACGGTAAATCTAACCACGGGCTTCCAGCCCTTTTCCTTGTTTTTGAAGGTAAAGGATTTGTTGAGGAAGAAGCTCACGATGCTTCCTACAACAACGCCGATAAACGCCGCGGCACCGGGTCCCCATGAATACTGCTTCCAGCCGACAGGATTTGTCAATAGAAGTACAACGCCTTCGCCCACGACCGTGTTGATAATTCCGACCAAAATAAACTTCCAGAATTTTATGTCAAAGAACTTTTTAAGAAAGCCGGACACCTTGCCATTTTTATTTTCCTGATTATTCATAGCTGCCGCCGTCAGCCTCCTCGTTGTTCTCGTCCTCAAAGTTCGAGAACTTTGTAATGTAAATCGGACGCTCTTTTGTTTCCATATATATTCTGCCGATGTACTCGCCTAAAATTCCGATTGACATTTCGGTAAGTCCGCCCAGGAACAAAATCGCGCACATAGTGGTGACGTATCCGGGCGTAATTACACCGAAGAACAGCGTCTGAATCAGAGTGACGATAATGTAGATAAGAGAGATAAAGAAAATAATCGCGCCCATTACCGCAATAAAGCGAAGGGGAGTAACGGAAAAGCAGGTGATTCCGTCGATCGCGTACCTAAGCAGCGAGGAAAATTTCCACGAGGTTGTGCCGAGCTGTCTGTCAACGGTCTTAAAGGAAATCCACTTTGTGTTAAAGCCGACCCAAGAGAAAATTCCCTTTGAAAACCTTTGAACCTCGCTTAGCTCCAAAATCGAGTTTACCATCTGGCGCGTCATCATACGGTAGTCCATAGCTCCGTAAGGATTTTTTACACTTGTCATTTTGTTTGACAGCTTAAAGAAGAGCTTTGAGAAAATGTCCCTGAAAAAGCTCTCGCCCTCGCGTTCGTCGCGCTTTGTGGCGCAGCAGTCGTAGCCCTGCTCCATAGCCTCGATCATCTGCGGAAATACCGCCGGAGGGTGCTGCAGGTCTGCGTCCATTACAACCACATAGTCAGCGTCACAATGCTGCAAACCGGCGTACATAGCCGCTTCTTTTCCGAAGTTGCGCGAAAAAGAAATGTACTTGATGTTAGAAAAACGCGCGGCAAGCTGCTTCATAACCAAATATGTTTTGTCTTTGCTTCCGTCATTAATCAGTATGTACCTGAAGCTGTATTCGGGGATAGTGTCAATTACCTTGTTTGTCTCCAAAACAAAGTGTTCGAGTCCTTCTTCCTCGTTATAGCACGGTACAACCAAATCTATGGTTTTCATATTGTTAACTCCTTAAACGGATAGAATGTTGCTAAATCAATTATTATTATAACAAAGATAAGGTTAAAAGTCTATTTCTTTTAAAATTTTTTATAAAGTTTTCACATTTATATTTACCAAAACAAAAAAACGTGGTAAAATAAAATGGATAAGGCGAATTTGTGTATGGCGAATGAGCAATAATTTGTATTTCGGAGGTATATATTAATGACCGACGCAACAACACTAAAACAAAAAAGGAGCTTTGGCGAGTGGTTTAAGGCATTTGCAACGCGCAATTTTTACCTTTGGCTCGCGTTTTTAATTCCTTTTTTGCTGATGGTTATAGCATACGGAGTAATGGACGTTTCTCCGTTCGGCGACAAACAGATTCTTGTTACAGATAACTGGCATCAGTACTTTCCGTTTTTGGCGGATATGCAGTACAAGCTCAAAAACGGAGAATCGCTGTTTTGGACATGGTCTGTAGGCGGAGGCGTAAACTACTTTTCGCTGATGTCCTATTACCTGGCGAGTCCGGTAAACTTTTTGTCGGTGTTCATCCCGGCAGAGTGGCTCAGAGAATTTTTGATGTTCTCGGTTTGCCTGAAGGTTGGTTTGGCAGGCTCGTTTACCGCGCTGTTTTTGAGGAGCGTCTACAAGCGCAACGATTTGTCGCTGGTAATGTTCGGAACGAGCTTTTCGTTCTGCGCGTTTTTAATCGGTTATTACTGGAATACTATCTGGCTTGACACGGTTTGTATTTTCCCGCTTTGCGCTTTGGGAATTGTAAAGCTGCTGACAGAAAATAAATTCAGGCTGTTTACAATCTCGCTCGCGCTTTGTATGCTGACAAACTACTACATCGGATTTTTTGTTTGTATATTTGTCTTTTTAATCTTTGTGGTGTACAGCATTGTTCACTGGCACGGTTTTAAGAACTTCATTACCAACCTGCTCAAAACAGGCGTGTTCTCGCTGCTCGCACTCGGAATAACGCTGTTCTTCCTGTTGCCTGCTTTTCTCGCGCTTCAAAACACCCACGCTTCGGGAAGCAACTTCCCCTCGACCTTCGCAATTAATATAGGCGGAAGCAACGATTTGCTCGGCGTTTTAAAGGCTCTCAAGAGCATCACGGGCAATATCGCGAACTTTACCAGCCCCGCAATTAAGGCAGCCGACGCGATTCCGAACATCTCCTGCGGAGCGGTTACGGTGTTCTTCGGGTTTTTGTATTTGACCTGCTCCAAGGTAAAAACAAAAGAAAAAATCGTGGCATTGTGCCTGATTCTCTTTATGTTCTTAAGCTGCATTATCCGTCAGCTCGACTATATCTGGCACGGCTTCCACTTTACAAATATGATTCCTTACCGCTTTACCTTCCTCATCAGCTTTGTGATGATAGCTATGGCGTTTAAGGCGTATAAATACCTCAGCTCGACAAACGTAATCTCCGCGATTATCGCGACCTTGCTCAGCGTGTTCGTCCTCGCTATGGAAATTGACGATCCCGGAATTGAAAAGATGTTCACAACCGAGCGTCTTAACTGGGTAACCCCGACGCTTGCAGCGTTCGGAAGTATAATCGCGTTTACCGCTATAATGGTAATTCTTTATTCAAAGAGGATCATTCCCAAGAACGCTGTGACAATCGCGCTCACAGTCGTTGTTGTTGCGCAAAGTGCCGTTACAGGTATCTGCGGAGTAGTTGTTACAACCGTAACAGGCACCTACGACTATCCGCGCGGAGGAGAAAAAACCGAGTATCTTCTCGATTATATGAACAATCAGGAGGCCGGCACCACAGAGCTGTGGCGTTCGGAAATGACGTCTACCCAGACACTGAACGACGGCGCGCTGAACCACTATAACGGACTTTCGATGTTCAACTCAATGGCAAACGAGAAAATCACAATTTTCTATGAGAATATGGGCATGATGGGCTGGAAGAGCGGAAACCGCTACACCTATGCCGAGTCGTCTCCGTTTGTAAACACCTTTATGAACCTCAAATACCTTGTCGCGCGTGACGGCAAAATTCACAACACGTATGATTTGTCTGAGGTTTGCGCAAAGGACAACGAAAAACTTTTCCAAAACAATCACTATATCCCCATGGGATTTGTCACCGATAACAACCTGATAAACTGGAACGCCGACGAAAACGAAGGCGCGTATAATCCCATAGAAAAGCAAAACGAGTTCTTCCGTTACGCTACCGGAATTGAAGACGAGCTCAACACCAGGCTCGAAGTTGTTTCTCAGGGACATTCCGACTCAAGCAAGTTTACTGTCAACAAAACCGATTACGGCACCTACTCCTTTAATTGTACGGATTCAAGCCTTAAGCCGCACCTTAAGTGGAACTACACCGCCCCCAAGGACGGTCTGTATGTAATGTATGCAGATATCAAGGACGGCGAGGAGGTAACGGTGCTCCAAAACGATAAGGAGCAGCCGAGAAAGTACGGTATGTCGCGTCCTTATGTATCGCCGATAGGATATTTCAAAAAGGGCGACAAAATTTCCGTTTACGCCGACCTTAAGGCAGGCAGCAGCGGAAAGGCAAGGGTGTTTGTTGATTTGTTCAACAGCGACGTGTTTGAGCAGGGCTTTGAAAAGCTCACTCAGAGCGTAATGAATACCACAAAAACATCCGCCAGCTCAATGGAGGGAACCATTGACGTTAAGCAGGACGGATTGTTCTACACCTCGATTCCGTATGAAAAGGGCTGGACAGCCGTTGTAGACGGAAAAAAGGTTGACGTTACCCCCGTGGGCAACGCAATGCTCGCTTTCCCGGTTACACAGGGCGAGCACACGATTAAGCTGTACTACTATCCCAACGGCTTCTGGCCGGGATTTGCCATAACGATGGTATGCGTTCTGATATTCGCGGTACTTTGCTTCCTGATTTACGTTAAGAAAAAGAAGCTCATTCCCGAACCCGCAAAGCTCGACATTCCCGAGCCCGACGAAGAATAAAACTTAAGCCTGTTCCGATCTTTCGGAGCAGGCTTTTCATATGGTGTAAATTTTCTTTTGATTTATGCTGGTAGAGTTTCAGTCTTGACTGAACCGGGAGTAAACACTAATCATTTGGTGATTGTCCTTCGGTTTGGTCAGCAATGCAAGGGCGTTGTTACCCAAATCAAAGATTTGGATAACGCCTCAAAGACCAAACCCTACATTAATGTTTTAGGAATATGCTTGATTTTTAGAACGTTGCCGCGTTGATTAATCGCTGAAATCGGTGTCGAGGGTGGCTCTCAGCTTGTAACCGGGATATTTGTTTTGAACCTCGTCAATAATCTGCTGATAAAGCGCGACTCTGTCGGGAGCGGCAAAGTCAATAACAAGGTCAAAGCGAATTTCCTTTTCGTCCTCGTTAAACGCAAAGCCGTGAAGCTGCAAAACATACTGATACTTCATTACCGTCTTGCGGATGTCGATCATAACCTCCTCCGCCTTGCTTCCGTCGGAGCACGCCGAGTAAATGCCGATTCCTGACATAATAACCTTGTGCTCGCAGTAAACCGCGTCGGCAATATCCCTTTCAAGGCGGTCGAGCTGATTCATGGTGTAGGTGTCGGGCAGCTCAATGTGAACCGAGCCGATGTACGAATCGGGACCGTAGTTGTGCAGTATCAGGTCATAAACGCCGCGAACGTCCTCAAACTGAAGGATAGTTTTCTTAATGCCGTTTGTAAGCTCGCTGTCAACGCGCTCGCCCACGATGGATGAAATTCCCTCGCGGAGCATATCTATACCGGATTTGATGATAATCAGCGAGATAACAGCACCGAGCCAGGCTTCAAGGCTGATTCCCCAAATCAGATATATTCCGGCGGCAACAAGCGTTGAAGCCGAGATTACCGAGTCGAGCAGCGCGTCCTTTCCGGACGCCACCAGCGAATCGCTGTTTACCTTAATTCCCGTGCGGCGCACATATGTGCCGAGGACTATTTTTACCAGCACCGCAACCGCTACAATTATCAGCGCGACAGGGGTGTAGTCGGGGGCTTCGGGTGTGATGATTTTTTTTATAGACTCAACCAAAGCCGATATACCGGCGTACAGAACGATTACCGAAATAGTAACCGCGCTGAGATATTCAATTCGTCCGTGGCCGAAGGGGTGCTTTTTGTCAGGCCGCCTTCCGGCCAGCTTCGTTCCGATAATTGTGATTACCGACGACAGCGCGTCGCTGAGGTTGTTTACCGCGTCAAGCGAGATGGCTATAGAGTTTGTAAAGAAGCCTACAAGTGCCTTGAACGCCGCCAAAAATACGTTTGCAAGTATTCCGATAATGCTGGTTCTGATTATGACCTTATTTCTGTTCATATAATCACCCGGATTGTTTTGATGTTAATATTATATCACCGCAAAGCAAAAATGTCTATGTACAATACTAATATTTAATAAATCCGTGCATAAATAAAAACGGAACCGCCGGAGTGACCGGAGATTCCGTTTAGTGTAAAGATTAAATTATCACTTGCTCTTTGGCGCGAACAGCTTTTTGTCAAGGCCGTTAAGCTCAATAACTCTTGAAAGCGGAAGTCCGAGTACAAAGAGTACAGCAAGCTCGCCGAGAGCAACAAGACCGCCCTGAACAAGGAAACTTGCGAAGTTAAAGCCTGCGGCGTTGTTGATGAAGAAAAATTCAATCTCAAAACCTACAAAAATACCGTTGAGCAGCGCGGGCATAAGTGCCGAAAGCACGGGCAGCTTAAAGAGCCTTACGTTTCTGAACGCGTACATAAGCAGCGTTGCGAACAAGGTTGCAAGCGAACCGAAAATCAGGTCATAAGGACCGAGAGCCGGAAGCGAGCTGATGTTTGCAATAATGCAGCCGATTGTAAGTCCGGGAATAGCCGCCGGAGTGTACAGTGCCAGAATTGTGAGAACCTCTGAAATTCTGAACTGAACCGCCATAGAAGCCGAGCCCGGAAGCAATACGTTCTGCAGAATGGTCATTGTCGCGTACAGCGCGGCAATAATCGCGCCCTGCACAAGGTAGAGCGTGGTTTTGTTTTTCATATTAAGTTCCTCCGTAGTGTTTTTTTATGGTCTGGATTTTGCGAACAGACCGCTTGCCGTTTAGACAGCCTTTATAATATAACATAAAAAAATTTAAAATGCAATTGACTGA
>CAMNHG010000011.1 GCA_946539105.1 uncultured Clostridia bacterium
CCCTCCGTCATTTTCGGCAATTTCAAGACTTCGGTTTACTATGAAAAAGAGGACATAGAAAACGATGCAGAAAGTTGTGCAGAGCGAAATCAATCGCATATTTTTTGATTTATAAGTAAAGGAGCAAAAAATGAATAAAGCCATTAAAACAGTGTTAGGCGGCGTTTTGTTTGTCGTTATATGGATTGGGCTATGGAATCTGTTTGACTTCATATGGAAAACGTGGATAAACGGAAGCGGATACCAATTTTCCTCCTCATATCACATTTTATACCCGCTCGGCATTGGCGTTGTTATGTACTTGATTTTATTTGTGGTCAATACCGTAAGAAATAAAAACAAATAAAACTATAATAAACAATCGCATATTTTAATGAATTTGACCTTGATGGATTAGTTTTCATCAAGGTCTTTTTTTGTTTGACGGATAGACAAAATCAGGCTGAACTGATATAATCATAGAAAGATAAATCGGATATTTAGGAGTAATCAAATGAAAGACGGAAAAACACCAAATCCAAATGTCATTCACCCAATCAAGGGTTATGATAATGAAATCTATATCAAACCGACAATCAAAAATCCTAACATTATTGTCGGTGACTTTTCCTATATCGCTGATTCGGATTTTGAAAGCCACGTTACTCACTTTTATGATTGGAATGGCGATAAGCTGATTATCGGCAAGTTTTGTCAGATTGCTTCGGGTGTTGAATTTGTTATGAACGGAGCGAATCATCAGATAAATGCTGTTTCAACCTTTCCGTTCTATACACTGGAAGGCTGGGATATGAAGCCGCCTGCACAAGAAGATTTACCGTTGAAGGGTGATACCATTGTCGGAAATGATGTATGGATTGGTCAAAATGCAACTATTTTACCCGGCGTTCATATTGGCGACGGAGCGATTATCGGAGCAAATAGTGTTGTCGGCAGCGATGTAGATTCTTATACAATCGTTGCAGGAAATCCGGCAAAAACCTTGAAGAAACGCTTTGATGACGAGCTGATTGAGCTTCTGCTTCGCTTCAAATGGTGGAATAAGAGTATAGACGAGATAAACGCATTGATTCCGCTTTTGACCTGTAGCAATTTGGAAAAAGTCAAGAAAGAAATAAATAAACGCTTATATTAAAAAATCCTGACTTTAGTCATAGATATAATGAGTAGATTAATCCAAGCAAGATTATAAACTATGTTGAAAAGTCAACCCGGATATGGTATCATTATTTTGTTTAATAAACGATACAAACGAAATTATCAGAGGTTACTATGGAACAACTTAATCTGTTTGATATAGTAAGCAATCAAGCGAAAAACAACTCAAACCGCAAGAAATCTAAATCCAAGTGGGATTCTTTCACTTTTATTGATTTATTTGCAGGTATCGGAGGCATTAGACTCGGATTTGAATCTGTTGGAGGACATTGCATTTTTTCATCGGAAATTGACGAAGACGCCTGCAAAACTTATGAAGCTAATTTTGGAGAACATCCCTCGGGAGATATTACGAAAATAGACGCTTCTGACATACCCGATTTTGACATCCTGCTGGGGGGCTTCCCTTGTCAGGCATTTTCCATAATAGGTAAAAAAGAAGGATTTGCCAATGAGACCAGCGGTACATTGTTTTTTGATATAGAGAGGATACTTAAAGCGAAGAAGCCTCCTGCGTTTATGCTGGAGAATGTAAGGAATCTTCTGGCGCACGACAAAGGAAATACATTTAAGATTATGAAAACTCACCTTGAAGCTCTGGGATATCACGTATATGCAAAGGTATTGAATGCTTTGGATTATGGTGTTCCTCAGAAGCGGGAAAGAGTAATAATCGCAGGATTTCTTGACGATGTTTTGTTTAAGTTTCCCGATCCGGTGCCGCCGGAAAACCGTAAGAGCTTAGAAGATATTTTGGAAAAAGATGTAGACAAAAAATACTATGTTCGCGATGCGATAAGAGAAAGCAGGCTTAAGAGAATAAAAGACAAAAATTATCCCAAGCCGTACATTTCTCACGAAAATATGGCAGGGACGATAACTCCGCACCCATATTCATCTGCGTTGAGAGCAGGAGCTTCAGCTAACTATATTCTGGTAAATGATGAACGCAGACCAACAGAACGAGAGATGTTAAGGATACAAGGATTTCCGGATACTTACAAGATTGTTGTTCCATACACTAAGGTAAAACATCAGTGCGGTAATTCGGTTGCAATCCCTGTAATAAAGGCTGTTGCCAAAGAAATGTTAAAATCATTAAAAGAATATGAAAAGGAGCACCGGGATGCCAACGAAATATGAAGCAAAGCAGGCATTAGATACCGTTATTAAAAAATCAAGGGTACACCTTTATAAACCGATACAAATTGCAGAAATTCTATATAGAATCAGAACCTGCGGTGACATTGATCCGTTAGTCCTTGAGGATTACAGAACAAAAAGCAAGCGATGGAGAGATGAAATCTGCCAGCCATTGCTCGGAAGGGTTTGCACAAGCAGTGCTCGATTCCAAGACGATTTATTTAACGACAATGCTGTTCCTCCGATAATGATAAATGAATTGAGCAAAGAAAACTTACGCACCGGAGGAGCCGTTGAAGCGTACATTTATCGACGCTTTACAAATAAACACAATCAGCTTTCCGATGCATTATCCTATTGTTTGCAAGCGACAAAAGAAACTTTTGATGTAAAACATTTTATTGATTCATTTTGGAACGAACCGGGCTTAAAGCGTAGTTTAGATAAGGTATATGAAATTGTCGTGTATGCTTTGTTTTCTACATTAGTTGAAGCCTTAAACCTAAAGGTAGAAATATCTGTTAGTGTTGAGCATTTTGATTTATTGAACGAATTTGAAGATTTCACAAAGAAAGTAATGTGTATCGACCATTCTAACCCTGTTTATATTCAAAACGCTAAAGTATATAGGGTTGGCGTTACCAATGCTGCTGATCGCGGTTTAGATATGTACTCTAATTGGGGACCTGCTATTCAGATTAAACACCTCAGTTTAGATGTTACTTTAGCGGAAAACATAGTTAGCAGTGTTTCAAGTGACCGTATTGTTATTGTTTGTAAAGATGCGGAAAAAGATATAATTCTTTCATTGCTTACTCAAATAGGCTGGAAAAGCCATATTCAGAGCATAGTGACGGAAAATAATTTAATATCTTGGTATGAAAAAGCCTTGCGCGGAAATTACGCAAACTTAATCGGCAACAATCTGATAGGATGTTTATGCGAAGAAATTGCTCAAGAGTTTCCGTCTGTAGATGACACTCCGGATATATTGAAAAACCGTCACTATGAAACTATCAGCGATCCTTTTTGGGTATAATTAAGAATGCTAAACATAAAAGCTACTTGATACAGGGGAATTTTTATAAAAGAAAAAACTTACGCTGAGCAGAAGAAAATTTTTATAAACAAATGGTTTGTTAACGCCAAAAGCAGCACTATCGGCGTTGATGTTTCGTCTTATCAGGCGAATATTGATATGAACAAGCTCAAGGAGCAGGACGTAAAATTTATGTACATTAAGGCGACCGAGGGAAGTAATTCTCAGGACGAGAAATTCGCAGAAAATTGGGATAACGCTCAAAAGGCAGGGCTGTTGTCAGGAGCTTATCACTTCTTCTCTTACGACAGCGAGGGAAAAACTCAGGCGGAAAACTTTAAAAAATGAAAGTTCTTCCATCTGGTATAACAGCCCCGCTGTTGATTACCCCGCGCCGACAACTCTGCTTATGCTTGAGGGTAACGCAAAATATGTAGCGGGAGTTACGACCGTAAAGGATTTGATAAAAGCCGGATGATGACTCGCCTGTTTATATCGCCGGAAAAAAAGCAAGCCGGTTGAGCTGAGATATAACAATAATAACGTCAATAAAAAATTGTTGATTTCCGCCGAAAACAATAAGAACACCGAGCAAAAAACCGCGGATTGTCTTGTCAGCAGATTGAATTTTTATCCCGGAACCGGCGAGATTTCATTCGATTATCTGACGCTTAATAATTCTTCAACTCTAAACGATATGATCGAAGCTCTGGGCAAGCCGAACGGAACCAGAGGTTATCCTGCCGTAACGGTTCAAAAATCGAGTAACGGCAAAACCAATTATTTATTTTACTATCACTACAAGGGCGATATAATGATAAAGGTTGATATGAATTACTTTTCCGGCGGCAAGCACACCTCTATGGAAAAGGTGACTGTATCCATAAACAGGTAAGAAAAAAGGTTATATTATCAGGCGATATAACGCAAATGCTTTAAAAGGAGAAAAACTATGTTATTAAAATTCATAACTAAGCACAAATTTATCTCCTCGCTTGTTTTGTGTTTACTGTTTTTTATAATTTATCTGCCGCTCAATCAATTTCATATCTATACAGGCGGCGACGATGACATAATCTGCAGTTTAATAACAAACGGCGAAGTGTCTATTGGGTTTGTAGGATATTTCTACGCATGGGTCGTTTCAATTATTCAGCCTGTTTTTCCGCATTTAAGTTTCTATTATATTATTCAGGATGTTATTTGCTTTGTTTCATTGGCAATAATCAACTACATATTTCTGTGCAGGCTTTCAGTCAAAAAAGGTTTGTTTTATTCCGTGATATTCGATATAGTTTTCTTTTCGTTCTATATTATCGTAATTCAGTTCACTCAAACCTCCGCTGTTGCGTGTACCGCCGGGCTTGCCTTAATACTCTGCGGTTGTTTGTACGAAAAAAGAAAACGAATAAAACTAATTCAGATTATCGGCGGAGCATTTTTGCTTTTAACCGGCTCGCAGATAAGGTATAATCCCTTTCTTTCGCTTTGCCTGGTTACTGCCGCATTAGGCTTAGGCGTTTTTCTCTCTACGTTTTTAAAAAAGAAAAGGAATCTTAATCTTAAAAAAGCATTTACTGATACAGTCAAAAAATGCGCAAAAACCGTGGCTGTTCTGGTTGTTGCCGTGGCGGTAATATTCGGCGTCAACAAAGTTTCGGACGCAATAAAAAACGCATCTCCCGGTTATCAGGATTTTTCTGAATATAATAACGAGCTTTCGAGAGTTAACGACTACAGAATAGCGAACTTTTTTGCCAACAAGGATTTTTACCGTTCAATCGGCATAGAATCCTTCGCTGAAACCAACGTTCTCAAAAGATGGTGCGTTGATGATGATTTTTTCACAACAGAAAAGCTCAAAATGATTGCCGATTATTCTGAAATTCACGCAGGCGACGGAATAGGAAGCAGAAGTTCGTTTCACGCTCTGTTTACGATTATCGGAAACGGAATACAGGAAAGAGTAAAAAGCGGAGTTATTATTATTGATGCCGTAATTTTTGTTGTGATATTTCTGCTTTTGTCAAGTCTATGGCTTTTGGCAAGAAAAAAGTTCAAAATATTCTTTCCGCCTATCGCATTTGCCGCCATTTGGGGGGTATTGTTTGCCGCCACAGGCGGCCCATTCGGCGGTCCTAACAAATGTAATCTGTTGCTTTTGCCGGCTTGTGTGTTTACTGTTGTAACCGCTGTATTGTATAACCGGTACCAACAGATTATCAATCTGTGCATAACGCTTATGTCGGTTATGTTATATATCTATCTCGCGATTTCGCGAATCCATTTCAATGCGGCTTTGTGCATATATCTTCCCGCGTACGTATTTATGATTATGAGCTTGGATAAAAACAATCTCAGAAAATATAATTTCAAAAAGCATCCTAAAATCCTAAAAAATATAATTGCTGTTGTGCTGGTTACAGCATCAACATTAACAGCAGCGATGATGTTCATAAATTACTCATATGTAGAGTATCCCGAGGACTATAAGCAGGTAAAAGAGTATATGGAGACACATCCCGATAACCTGTTTTTGCTGGACGGAAAATTTATGGATGACAACAACTTCAATGTTTTTGTTAAACAAAACTCGCCGGATAATACAATATCCTTCGGCGTGTGGGACAAGCATTCCCGAACAAATAAGGAGTCGATGGAAAAGAACGGTATTGAGCACCTCTTCCCCGATTCGATTGACAGCAATATGGTAGTTGTGTTATTTAATTACACAAAGGATCCGGATTACACAGCAGTTATGGTGAGCAATATGCAAATTCATTACAACACCCATTACGCTCCCGACGGAAAATACATTGAATTTGAAAAAGTGGAGAGCTTTCCTCATTATGAAATGTATAAAATAGTGACTCATAATATAGAGAAAGCCGGATAATCCGATAACCGCCTTTCTGCGTTTTACAAATTATAAAAACTAAAACTTCAGGCAGCCAAGTGCTGCCTGTGTTTTTTTGCCGGGAGTATTTTTCTGCCGGCAGGATAATTAAGTCCCGTAAACCCCCTTAATTCGACAAAAATTTACATACTGTAATTGATTTTTGCGGTCAGGCGTGTTATTATAAATTTATACGGTAAATGACTTTCGCAATCGCTATATCCTACGGGTGTAGGTCTTATGCGAAAACTTAAAAACGCGAAATAATTAAAGGAGAAAAAAATGACTAAAGAAATAGTAAAAAACAGAAAACCCATTATCACTTTTTTAGCAGCTCTGGGCGTTATGCTTGCCGGTATCGGACTTTTGTTTCTTGCAGACGAAACCGTTGAATATCTATTGGTATTGTTTATTTCCGTCAGCTTGATACTGGGCGGCATTTCGTATATGATTGGCCGTTTTATGATAAAGCGTTACCCATCGGGAATTTTAGGATTTCTGGCGTATTTGCTGGTTGCCGCCGTTTTGCTTGTGCTGCAATACTATTTTTCGATTTTAACAATCGCGCCTTGTTTATTGATAGGCTTGATTGCTATACTCGTAGGCATTGTGCGCGCGGCAATTTGCGTTAACTGTTTCGCAAACGGCTACAAGGGCGGTATAATGAACGGTCTGTTCGCGCTTATATTAATCACTACCGGTCTGTTGCTCGCGCTGTCGCCTCTTGAAAACTTTATTACACTGCGTTATTTTATCTCCATTTATATGATAGTCTATTCGATTACGCTGTTCGGTGATTTTTATGCCGAGGTTACCCTCACCGAGCTTGATGAGGACCGTATGAGCCGCCGTACACATATAGCACTGCCAAACCTGATTACGGCGTTTAAAATCAAAAATATGGTCAAGGGCATTTACAAGAAAATTGACGATAAAAAATTCGAGAAAAAAATCTATGTTGAGGATAAAGAAAACTCACCCTTTGACACGGTAAATCTTGAAATCAACCTCCATTTAACCGACCCCAAGGGAAACCAGTTCGGTCATATGGATATCGCCATCGGCGACACGGTATATTCCTACGGCACTTACGACAAGAGCAAAAACAAGCTGGGCGGCTTTGTATCTCAGGGCACATACGCGGAGATTCCCAAGCTGCCATACTATAAGTATTGCGTAGACAACTGCCGTGATTACATAGTCAGCTACTGCGCGTGTTTTTCCGAAAAACAGCTTAATTCCGTAAAGGACAAGTTAAAAATGTTTAAGGAATACTGCGAACCGCTGGAGCTTAAAATCAGACATCCCGAGGTCACCGTGCCTAAGCCCGGCAAGCGTTACGGAGACGCCGGTGAGTTTTTGGTGCAGTTCCTTAACGCAAAGCTCTTTACGGTTGTTGACGGCTCGTTTAAGAGTTATTTCGGCGTAAACACCAACTGCGTTATGTTCGCGGACTGGCTCCTCTCGGATACCGGCATTGACGCTGTATCACACGGAGGACTTCGCACACCCGGCGCGTTTTACTATATGCTTGAAAATATGTTCCATCGCCCGAAAAACCGTATTATCAGAAAAATATCCTATTATTCTATCGAGCACATTGATGAAGTTATACAGCTGACAAGTCAGCCCGAATAATATAACAACATAAATTTACGGAGGTTATTATGAGAAGAGATTTAGTTTATTTTTACCCTGTTCCGATGAAACTTGTTTATGACGCGTTTTATAACGCCGCCGGACAAAAATTCGGCAAAAACTGTAAAGCCGACCCGTTCAAAACCTTGCAGTTCGGACTCAACTATTCTTTTAAGTACAATATGAACGGAGGCTCGGTCACAGCGCACTTTATGCCCTTCCAAAACGGCACCGCGGTCAACCTGAGATATACTATTATACAGGCTTTCGGCGCGCGATATAAAGCACACGCGCAGGACCTAACAAAGCACGTTGACGGTTTATTGGGAACGAGGGGATCTATGATTCAGCTTAATATTCAGCAGTTTCTGGATTATGAGAAAAGAACTCCGTCAGGTGTTCTTCCGGAACAGCAAGCCCCCGTACAGCAAATGCCGCCTCAGCAGCAGACGCCTACTCAGCAGGCTCAGCCGGGCTTCTGCACAAAGTGCGGTACTCCCGTTACTCCGGGAAATAAATTCTGCATAAAATGCGGCAACAAACTGTTTTAATCCGAATAAAATCATTTAAATCGCGTCTGCAAAGGCGCGTTTTATTTTTCAAAAAATAATTTGTAATTATCATACATTTTTTTGATTTATATTTTAGTTAAAGTGTACATTTAATTCGACATAATTTTCAGGTATAATTAATAAGATATATTATAAGCTGAAAGGTAATTAACTATGATTTTCAACAACGTACTTGAGGCGGTAGGACAAACGCCTCTTATAAAATTAAACCGAATGCCCGAACCGGGCAGTGCCGATATTCTTGTAAAGTTTGAGGCACTCAACGTTGGCGGTTCAATTAAAACCCGCACAGCTCTGAATATGATAGAGCAGGCTGAAAAAGAGGGCTTGATTGACAAGGACAGCATTATTGTTGAGCCGACCAGCGGAAACCAGGGAATCGGACTCGCGCTTGTCGGCGCGGTTAAGGGCTACCGCACAATTATTATTATGCCGGACTCGGTCAGCGAGGAAAGGCGCAAGCTGATCCGCCACTACGGTGCGGAGGTTAAGCTGATTCACGACGCCGGAGATATTGGCGCGTGCATTGACGAATGCCTGCAGACGGCACTTAAAATGAAGGAAAAAAGCGACAAGGTGTTTGTTCCCCAGCAATTCGCTAACATCAATAATGTAAAGGCTCACAAGTGTTATACCGCGCTTGAGATTATGCAGCAGTGTGCCGCCCCGATTGACGGCTTTTGCTCCGGCATAGGTACAGGAGGCACAATCACCGGTATCGGCGAAGTGCTGAAGGCACAGTACCCCGAGATCGAGATTTGGGCGGTTGAACCCGAAAACGCGGCTATCCTTGCCGGAGGTACAATCGGAACTCACCTGCAAATGGGCATTGGCGACGGCATTATCCCCGATATTCTGAACCGCGAGATTTACGATGAAATATACGTTGTCACTGACGAGGAAGCACTTAACACCGCAAAGCGGCTTGCGCGCGAGGAAGGACTTATGTGCGGAATATCAAGCGGCACAAACGTCGCGGCGGCACTTAAACTGGCTAAAAAGTTGGGAAAGGGCAAGACGGTAGTCACCGTCCTCCCCGACACCGCGGAAAGATATTTTTCAACCCCTCTGTTTGAGGAATAAGCACCGGCACAAAACGTTTTATAAGCTATCCGCCGATAACCGCAAAGGAGAAAAGTCGTGAATGTATTTGGAAAAATTCTCTATTTTTTATCCGCTCAAATGCAAAGGCCGCAGGGATATCAGCTTTTTCACATAATCAGCATTGTTACGGTTCTGTTTTGCACTGCGGTATTCTGTGTTATCTTTCGCAAAGCGTCGGCTAAAACGGAAAAAAACCTTTTAATGTCCGCGTGGGGCGTGCTCGTCTTGTTCGAAATTTACAAGCAGCTCGTATTCTCGGTTCAGTTCGGCGAGACCGTCACCTGGGAATATCGGTGGGATTCGTTTCCGTTTCAGTTTTGTTCATCTCCGCTTTATGTTTTGCCGCTGGCGGCATTACCGAAAAGCGAAAAAATACGCGATGTTGTGCGGATATTTTTGGCAACCTTCTCGTTATTTGCCGGTCTGGCTGTGATTTTTTATCCGGACGATGTTTTTTCTACATATGTCGGCGTAAACATTCAGACAATGACTCACCACGGAATTATGGTAATTTTAGGAGTTTTCTTAGGCTGCAGACTCACCCGGGAAGGAAAGATGATAATTCGTCTGTTCTTGAAATCGGCGTTGCTTTTTGCCGGACTGGTTTTAATCGCGCTGATTATGAACATCGCCGCGCCGATGGTTACGGATATGACGTTCAATATGTTTTTTATCGGTCCTAATTTCCCCTGCCATCTGGTTTTTTTGAATGTTATTTATTTAAATGTTCCCTACCCCCTGTTTTTATTAATCTACATTCTTGGATTTACGTCGGTTGCGTTCCTTATTTTTTGGCTGCACCGTTTGGTGTGGTCCCTTGGCGGCAAAAACGCGCAAATTCAAGCTGAAAATCAAGTATAAAACAGTATAAAAATGCGGAAGCGTTCACTTTACGCTTCCGCATTTTTCTGTATTGCCATTATCAATTACATCTCTGTAATAAAGTTGAAATACACCATTGAAATATGGTAAAATTACTTTGATAATATAAAAAATTATAGGGGTGCAATTTATGAAAAAAGTTGTTATCAGAGTTACCGCCATTGCTGTTGCGGTACTGCTTGTGGCTTCAATCGCGTTTATCGCGGTTTCCACCTACAGGGCAGCTACAAAATCTCTATATCTCAGCGCGAAATCTCTGTTTATCAGCGTAGGAGATACAGTTGACATCAACTCGTTTTATACCGACGGTTCGTCAACAAGCAAGGTTGCTTACTACAGCAACAATTCAAATATAGCCAGAATTGAGCGCGGCGGCGGTTTCCTTACCGCAGTCGGAGCGGGCAGCACTACTATTTACGCTCAGGACACCGTATCGGGTCACAAGGTTACCTGCACGGTTACTGTAGCGTCAGGATATGTTCCCGTTACAACCGATAACGTTGTTAACACCCTGCACAAGGGCTACAGAGGCTTTTGTGATGTGCTCGGAATTAACTGGAACACATACCAGCAGTGGATGAAGGACCGCGACAACACCGGAAAATATCCGAATTATTACCTTGGTACTCCGTTTGACAACGACGGCGACTACCGTATGCCTAACGGCGACAGAAGCAGCAAGTACGCCACCGGCAACTACGGACTGCCCACAACCGAGCCTGTTACAAACTGCACCGGCTTTGTTTGGCACGTACTGCAGAGCGTTTCGAGCAAAAAGTACCTTGTTCCTGCCGAGACCGGCTGGGTTACGCTTTACCGCGACTACAGCATCAGCCGTTATTACTTTGACAGCAAGGCAGTAATGCTCAACTCCGGTCTGCTCGAAAAGGGCGATATTATCTGGCAGTTTGTTACCGACTCCGAGTACTACGGCAGCGGCTACAACCACATCGGTATTTATTACGGCAACGGTCATTCCGACGTATTCTGGCACTCAACAACCCCTGAAAACCATATTACCGAAATTCGCGGAGCGGGCAGACCCGTTACCTTCTTTGTAGTATTAAAGGCAAGGGCTTCTATCCCCTTCACACTTAACCGCAGCTCAGCCACATACGGCGCAGGCGAGGTAGGCACTCTGTTCGCGACAGCTTACGACAAGCGTTACACTCCTGTTTATACCTCGAACAACCCGAATGTAGCTTATGCTAAAAACGGCAAAATCTACACCAATAAGGTCGGCACAGCCACAATTACCGCAACCTGCGGAAATCAAAAGGCTTACTGCACCGTAAAGGTAATTAAAGCTCCTACAAAGCTAAATATTAACTGTACTCAGCGAACGCTGGGCATAGGCGAAACGTACGACTTCAACACCTCGTTCCTGTCCGGAGAGGGCTGCGCGAGCGTCGCTTACAAATCGAGCAACCCGAAGGTTTGCGCGGTTATCGCAAACGGCGGAATAGTCAAGGCGACCGGCGTAGGTACGGCTACGATAACGGCCTATGTATTTAACGGAGTCCACGTTGACGCCACGGTCACTGTTGGCAGAGCTCCTACAAAGATTTACCTTAACCGCACAAACTTCTACCTGGGAGTCGGAGAGAGCTTTGATATTAACGCCAGCATCCCCGCAGGAGAAAAGACCTCGTGGATAACATATACCAGCAGCAACCCGAAAGTTGCCACTGTCGGCAAATACAACTGCCTGACAAAGGGTATTTCACCCGGAACAATCACCGTTACGGCTACAGCCTACAACGGCGTTAAGACCACAACTCGCGTAACCGTTGTTAAAGCTCCCACAAAGCTGCTTATCAACACACCCAAGCGCATTATGGGCGAAGGCGAAAACTTCCAGTTCTTCTGCAAATTCCTCAAGGGCGAGGGCACGGGAATTGTCAAGTACACCTCAAGCGATCCTTCGGTTTGCGAGATTAACCCCACAAGCGGACTTGCAAAGGCAAAGGGCAAGGGTACGGCTACCATCACCGCTTCGGTTTATAACGGAGTAAAGGTTACTTCTCAGGCGGTAGTTATGGATCCCGCGACCGATGTTATTATGAACAGCGGCGACAGAATTATGGGTCTGGGCGAAAAGTTTGACTTTGACGCTTGGCTGCCGCTCGGTCAGGGCACAACAAGCCTGCTCTACTCTTCCTCCAACTCCAACGTTGTAAACGTTGCCGCTGCCGGAGGAGTCGCAACCGCCAAGGGACGCGGAAACGCCAAGGTAACAGCTAAGGCCGGCAACGGCGTAAGCAGATCTGTTGACATAACGGTCAAATACGCTCCTACCAAGCTGATACTCAACGCAACCGAGGTTACCATTGCAAAGGGCGAAACCTTTGACTTTAACCACTTCTTCTTAGGCGGTCAGGGTACCTCGTCGGTACGCTATTACTCATACAAGCCTGAAATTGCGGATATCACCGAAAAGGACGGCGTTGTTACCGGCAAGGAAACAGGAACAGTTATTGTTTGCTGCAAAGCGTATAACGGAGTTTACACATATATGCGCGTAAACGTTCTTGACGCGCCCGAGGAATTTAGCCTCAGCGATGAGGAAATCACCCTTAATGTCGGAGAATTTTGCAATATTGAGGCTTTGATGCCCGAGGGCACTGTAAGCCGCAAGCTCACTTTTGTATCATCCGATCCCGAGGTTGCGTCGGTAACCGCTCCCGGCGGAAGCACTTTGGGCACTATCACCGCGATAGCCGAGGGTAAAACGGAAATTACCGTTACAACCTTTAACGGACTGAGCAAAACCTGTGTTGTTAACGTTGTCCTCCCCGAGCCTGAGTCTGAACCGGAGGAAAGCGTCGAAGCAACCGGCTCTACCGATACAAACAACCCTTAATCACAAAGGAGCCTGTATGAAATTCAGTACAAAAATTTCCGGAATAATTTTTAGTATTACCACTGCTATCGCGCTGTTAAGCGCGGGTTGCCTTAACGCCTTCGCACTGGGAACCACACCGGTAAGCGCGAACGAAAGCAAGGTATCCGTCTGGATTTTTGCGATAATAATTGCGTTGGCGGCTATCGCCGGAATTGTATATTTTATAATTCAGCACAAGAACAAGAAGTAATTATTCCGATGGCGTTCGCTTTTTATACAAATCTATAATTTATATTTTGTGCAACTTTTCGCAATTATTTTTCAAATTATTATTTACAAAAATTAAAACCTGTGATAGAATAGACAATGTAAAGTTATATACTTTGTCATATTATATGAAAACGGAGGTTTTTATTATGAAAAAAACTCTTGCTATACTAGTTGCTGTGCTCGTTATCGCGCTGTCGGTAATCCCTGCTTTCGCGGCTGAAAACAATGTTGTCAGCCCCAAAGCTACGGTTGCTGACTATCAAGTTATAATTATTCCCGCTGGCGGCGGAACTTATGACTTTATCTATAAGACTCCCGTTGATGACGACGGCAAACAGACAATTCATTTTTCAGCGAAGCCCGACGACGGATATAAGTTCACGGGATGGACTATCGACGGTGAATATACTCCTCTCGGAAAGCTCACCGACGCTGAGCTTGACTTAATTGTTTCCAGCGACATCAAGGTTACACCGAATTTTGAAAAAATCGGAAGCGATGGAACAACCGAAAAAAAAGACACTAAGGTTGATACCAGCTCAAAGTCACCTAAGACCGGTACAAACTATATCTATGTTGGCATTGCTTCAGTAGCACTTATCGGTTTGCTGTTAGTAGCAAAGAAAAGTTTTTACAAAAAGTAATTAACCATTTATAAAAAAGAGGAACGGAGTACCGTTCCTCTTTTTGTTTGTGATTCTCCTTCTCTGTTGTTGACACAATAAGCATAAAATGGTAGAATAACAATATATATGCACAATTCTATTTTTTTATAAAAAGAAGGATACTATGGAAAACAACCCGAACCAAAATGTCACGGACAACGCTCAGGTCGAATCAGATGAGCTCAATATAGTTGAGACTAAAATCGGCGAGCACGTAAAAAAACGCCGGCGACGTTCGTCCGGCTCAAATTCAAAGCGAAAAAAGCACCGTCATTCTTCTTATAAGAAAAACGGTAAAAAGAAAATGAAGCCCTGGAAAAAGGTGCTGATAGCACTGGCGAGCATTGTTTTATCTCTCGCGCTTATTATTACCGGCACGCTTTTATATCTGCGAGGCACAGGCAGACAACAGTTTAACGACAGCTCGTACACCATTACCGCTCCCGACAACCCGAATGTACGCGTCAGCGGTGACGGCAACACTGTAACTTATAAAGGAAAAACGTATAAATACAAAGCAAACTGCACCAATATGCTCTTTTTGGGAATTGATAAAAAGGAGTACGACAACAAAGAAACCCAAATCGGCGACAAATACCAGTCTGACGTAATTATTGTTGTTTCTATTGACCCGCAAAACAACAAAATAACGCTTGTTAACGTTCCGCGTGACCTTATTGCCGATGTCTCGGTATATTCAAGGACCGGAGGATATACAGGCATAGAGAAAATGCCGATTGCCTTGTCTTACGCCTACGGCGACACAGATACCGAAAGCTGTCTGAACTGCTTGGACTCGGTTCGCAGGGTGTTCTACAACATCCCGATCAAAGCGTTTTACTCAATGGAAATCAGCGGAATTTCGGTTGTTAACGACGTTGTCGGCGGAGTTGATGTAACGTCTCCCGAAAATGTGTATTCAGGAGATTCCAACCTTGTTTTCGAAGCCGGAAAGCAGTATCACCTCGACGGAAAACAGGCGAATGATTTTGTTATTTACAGAACTCATGAAACGCCCGAAGCTAATCTGCTCAGAAACGAACGCCAGAGAATATATCTGACTGAGTTTATGAAAAAAACAATCTCGCAAACTAAATCAGATTTATCCACTCCCGTAAAGCTATACAACGCGGCTAAGGAATATTCCTGCACAAATATTACGCTGAACGGCGTTACGTTCCTTGCGACGGAGCTTATCGGCAAGAATAAAAATTTAGTCACCGAGACAAAAACTATACCTGTTGATGTAAAGGCTAACGGTAACCGCGCGGAAAACTATCTGCGCGAGGAAGAATTTTACGAGATGTTTTTAAGCGTATTTTACGATGAAGTTAAATAATAATGAAAGGATTGATTAACAATGATTAGTGACGCAGTAAGAAAGGGCACACAATGCGCCCCGCAACGCTCCCTTTTGCACGCGCTGGGTATGACAGACGAGGAGCTTAACAAGCCGCTTATCGGTATTGTAAGCTCGTATAACGAGATTGTACCCGGTCATATGAACATAGACAAAATAGTCAACGCCGTAAAGACAGGCGTTGCAATGGCAGGCGGAAACCCGGTTGTATTCCCTGCAATCGCGGTTTGCGACGGTATCGCCATGGGCCATCAGGGCATGAAATACTCGCTTGTTACCCGTGACCTTATCGCGGATTCTACCGAGTGTATGGCTCTTGCCCACGCTTTTGACGCACTTGTTATGGTTCCCAACTGCGACAAAAACGTTCCCGGTCTGCTTATGGCGGCTGCCAGACTTAATATTCCCTGTATTTTTGTCAGCGGTGGTCCGATGCTTGCGGGCAGAGTGGGCGGTCATAAGACAAGCCTCAGCAGTATGTTCGAGGCGGTAGGCTCATACAATTCCGGCAAAATCACCTTTGACGAGCTTATGGAGTACGAGAACAAGGCTTGCCCGAGCTGCGGCTCCTGCTCGGGTATGTACACCGCGAACTCAATGAACTGCCTTACCGAGGTTCTCGGTATGGGACTTCGCGGCAACGGCACAATTCCTGCGGTTTATTCCGAGCGTATTCAGCTTGCGAAGCGCGCAGGTATGAAGATTATGGAGCTGCTTGAAAAGGACATCAAGCCGCGCGATATTATGACAGAGGACGCGTTCCGCAACGCTCTTACAATGGATATGGCACTCGGCTGCAGTACAAACTCTATGCTCCACCTCCCTGCCATCGCTCACGAGTGCGGAATCGACCTCAACCTTGACATCGCAAACGAAATCAGTGCGCATACTCCTAACCTCTGCCACCTTGCTCCGGCAGGCAGAACATATATGGAGGACCTCAACGAGGCAGGCGGTATTTACGCTGTAATGAATGAGATTAACAAGCTCGGTCTGCTCAAAACCGACCTTATCACCTGCACCGGCAAGACCGTTGCGGAGAATATTGAGGGCGTTGTTAACCGCGATCCCGAGATTATCAGAACCGTTGACAACCCCTACAGCCCTACAGGCGGAATCGCCGTGCTCAGAGGAAACCTCGCCCCGGACAGCTGTGTTGTTAAGCGTTCGGCAGTTGCTCCCGAAATGCTCAGGCACTCAGGTCCCGCAAGGGTATTTGACTGCGAGGAGGACGCTATGGCGGCTATTAACGGCGGTCTTATCAACGAGGGTGACGTTGTTGTTATCCGCTACGAGGGTCCCAAGGGCGGTCCCGGAATGAGAGAAATGCTCAACCCCACCTCCGCCATTATGGGCAGCGGTCTGGGCAGCAGCGTCGCGCTGATTACCGACGGCCGTTTCTCCGGCGCGACAAGAGGCGCATCTATCGGCCACGTTTCTCCCGAGGCGGCAGTAGGCGGTCCGATCGCGCTTATTGAGGACGGCGACATCATTGAGATTGACATTCCTGCAAACACAATCAATGTTAAGCTCAGTGACGAGGAGCTCGCCGCCCGTAAGGCAAAGTGGCAGCCCAGAGAACCTAAAATCACCACAGGTTACCTGGCGCGTTATCAAAAGCTCGTTTCTTCAGGAGCGCAGGGAGCGATACTTTCCAAGTAAGTAAAACACTTTAAGGTGATAATGCACAAAAATCAGCAATAAAATTTGTGCATTATAAGCCGATAATTTCGCAAATAAAGCAAATTGCACAATTCACCCTTGTCCATATTGGGCAAAGGGTGAATTTTTTTATTTTGCGTTTAAATTGTTGTTAATTCTGTACAAATATGATATAATTATTAAGTGTTATTGCACACTTATGCTAAATATTTTTGAAATTAACAATATGGCTGACCCCTTACTTTCGGGGAATGCCAAACGAAGGGAGTTTATTCTTTTGAAACAGTACGACGCAAAAAAAATTCTTAACATCGCGCTCGCGGGTCACAGCGGCTGCGGAAAGACCTCCGTTGCCGAGTCAATTCTGTATCTTGCGAAGGCGACCGACAGACTCGGAAAGGTTTCCGACGGCAACACAACGCTTGACTTTGACGCTGAGGAAGTTAAACGCCACGCTTCTATTATGACTGCCGTTGCTCCTATAGAGTGGAAAAATACCAAGATCAACCTTATTGACACCCCCGGTCTGTTTGATTTTGCAGGCGGAGTCGCAGAGGGTATGCGCGCCGCGGATACCGCGTTGATTGTAGTATCGGGCAAGGACGGCGTTAACGTAGGTACCGAAAAAGCCGTAGAAGCCGCTACAAAAGCCGGTTTGACAAAGGTATTCTTTGTAAACGGTCTGTGCGACGAGGACGCGCGTTTCTACCGCGTATTTGAAAATCTTAAGTCAACCTTCGGCGCATCGGTTTGTCCGGTTGTTGTTCCCTACATCGTTGACGGCAAGGCAAATGTATATGTTAACCTCTTTGACTTTAAGGCGTATGAGTACGATGAAAAGGGCAATGTTAAGCAGACTGCCCTTCCCGATATGGGCGACAGGCTTGAGGGCTTAAGAGAAGCTATCAAGGAAGCCGTTGCCGAGACAAGCGAGGAGCTGCTCGACAAGTTCATTATGGGTGAGGAATTTACTCCCGAGGAGATTATTCTCGGCGTAAGCCAGGGTGTTAAGGACGGTTCAATCTGCCCGGTATTCTGCGGCGACGCACACAACACCTTTGCCATTGACCAGCTGCTCAACAGCCTTACATGGCTTGCCCCTTCGGCAGCCGACAAGGGCGAAGAAATCGGTGTTGACATAAACGGCGAGCCTGTTGAAATTGCTGTTAACGAGAACGGCGCGGCTGCGGCTATCGTATTCAAAACCGTTGCCGATCCGTTTATCGGCAGACTTTCGTTTATTAAGGTTGTGTCGGGCAAAATTTCTCCTGATACACAGATTATAAATATGCGCACAGGTGCTCCCGAGCGTATTGCCAAGGTTCTCACAATGACCGGCAAAAAGCAATCTGACGCAAGCTATATCGGCGCGGGCGACATCGGCGCAATTCCGAAGCTCACATCAACCAAGACCGGCGACACACTCTGCTCGCCGCTGAGAAAGGTTGTTCTTGACGGAATCGACTATCCCGTATCTTCCTACACAATGGCTATTTACCCTGCCAAGAAGGGCGACGAGGACAAGGTTGCCCAGGCGGTTCAGAAGCTGTGCGACGAGGATCCGACAATCAAGTTTGAGCAGAACCACGAGACTCACGAAATGCTCGTTTCAGGTCTCGGCGAACAGCATCTTGACGTTGTAATCTCGCGCTTAAAGAGCAAATACAACGTTACCGCTTCTCTCCAGAAGCCCAAGATTGCATACCGCGAGACTATCCGCAAGAAGGTTTCCGCACAGGGACGCTACAAGAAGCAGTCCGGCGGTCACGGTCAGTTCGGTGACGTTTGGATTGAGTTTGAGCCGTACGATACCGATTCGCTCGAATTTGCCGAGCGCGTTGTTGGCGGAGCGGTTCCCAAGAACTTCTTCCCTGCTGTTGAAAAAGGTCTGCGCGACTCAATCAAAAAGGGCGTGCTCGCGGGTTATCCCACAGTCGGCATTAAGGCTACTCTTTACGACGGCTCTTACCACCCGGTTGACTCTTCGGAAATGTCGTTTAAGACAGCCGCAAGCCTTGCATATAAGAACGGTATTCCCAATGCTATGCCCACTCTGCTCGAGCCTATCGGCAGCCTTAAGGCGTATGTGCCCGACAACAACATGGGCGACGTTATGGGCGAGGTTAACAAAAGACGCGGCCGCGTGCTCGGAATGGCTCCTGCTGAAAACGGCACTCAGGTTGTAGAGGCTGAGGTTCCGATGGCAGAGATGAGCGACTTTGCGACCTTTATCCGCCAGATTACTCAAGGACGTGGCTCATACGAGTTCACCTTTGCGCGTTACGAGGATTGTCCCGCAAACGTTGCTCAGAAGGTAATTGAAAAAGCCAAGGCTGAGATGGCTGAGGATTAACCGGCGTACAATTTAATCTATAAAATTAAGGTGCTGACCAAACCGTCAGCACCTTTTTGTATGGTGAATTATTTAATTTTCCCCTCGAAAAATTCGGGAATGTACTCCTTGATTTTCGGGAGCATACCGATTCCGTCGGGAGTATGCGGCGGAAGCTGCCAGAAATCGTGAGCGCAGTAGGTGTTGCCCTCGATGATTGCAGGGCCGTTGGGAGTTGTGGCAACGTCCCAGCCTACGTAGCGGATTTGCGGAGTGATTGTCGCCGCCTTAAGCACCATCTGCACAGCCTCTTTGACATACGGAATTGTGTAGCCTTGGAGCTTTACGTGAGTGTCGGGGTGTTCGGTGTAAATAATTCCCTTGAGCGTGTCGCCCGAATGAGCAGGATACATAATCTTTCCTGTCTCGGGGTCAACGGGGGCAAACAGGCAGTTGTTGTCGATGATACTGCCGCCGAGTCCCATCTTCTGCACGATGTAGAGCACGTGAGGCACGCCTTCTTTATCGAGCACAGTGATGATTCTCATACTGTTAACCGCGTTGGGGTACAGCTTTGAGAGTGCCTCATGCTGCTGAATATTGTCCTCGATTGTGCAAAAGCCCTTGTCGGTGAGGTATTTGTAGAGCTCGTCAAAGCTCTTGTAGTCGCTCGTCTTGATTCGCTCGCAGCCGTGGCCGCACTCCAAATCCTGCATTTTGCAGAAGATGTACTCGCGGCTTGAGCAGAATTTCTCTACCTCTTCCCTGCTCGCTTCCTGAAGCTGAACAAACTCTCGTCCGATGTAATCTTTATAGAGCTTGTTGAACTCGTCCTTGTTCTCGAGGAAATGCGCGTAGTCGTAGTCGTTCATAAAGGTGTTGAACTTTTTGCTGATAAGGCGAGTTACGTAGGTCGCGCGCTGTTCCTTATTTAGATTGTAAAAAGCGAAAATCTGATAATCGTAGTAGCCTGCACCGTACTTTTTAGCGCAGTAAATCATATCGAAAAAAGTGGCAATTCTGCTTTTTCCCGAACGCTCATGAACCGTCTTAACCGCCTCAAACATTTTTCCGAGGCTTGCGTGAGCCAAAATCTTAAAAATATATCCCTTTGCCATATCCTATCTCCTCATTACTCCGTTAATATTCATAAATGCGCGGTACTCGTTTTGATACCGAGCACACAATTTCGTCAACATTGCAGTCGAGCAAGTCCGCCATCCAAAGCACGCTGAGCTTGTCGTCAATCAGGCTGACCGTATCGCCGCGCTTAACCTCGGGAATGTCAGTGATATCGACCATAAACTGATCCATGCAAACCCTGCCGATAATCGGGGCTTCGTATCCGTTGATGCGAACCTTGCCCTTGTTTGAGAGCTTTCTGCTGTAGCCATCGGCAAAGCCTACGGGAATGGTGGCGATTTTTGTATCGCGCGGACATACAAACGTTCCGCCGTAGCCAACCTCGGTGCCCTTGGGGACTTCCTTGACCATAACGACGTAGGTGTACCAGCTCATAACCTGCTCGAACTCCATCAGGTTCCAGTCCTCCTCGTCAATAGGGCAAAGACCGAAAAGAACGTCGCCTGCGCGAACCGCGTCAAGCTGGGTTTCAGGTCTTAACAGAATTGCCGGGCTGTTCGCAACGTGCTTGCAGGGGATTTTTATTCCCTCGTCCTCGAGCTTGTCAACAAAGCTGAGATAACGCTCAAACTGCGCCTTTGCGGATTGTCCGTCGCTTTCGTCGGCGCGTGAAAAGTGGGTAAACGCGCCTGTTATTTTTATATTTGATAGGTTGTTGATGCGCTTGATTGTCCTCAGCGATTCCTCGGTATCGGCAAAGCCGATTCGGCTCATACCCGTATCAATCTTGATGTGAACGGGCACGGTGTTGCCGCTCCACTTTGCGAGGGTATTTAGCTTGTCCGCCGTGTCCTCCGAGAAAATTGCAGGCGTGAGGTTGAACTTGATGATGTTTTCAAGCTGACCGTCGCAGGTATCGCCGAGCAAAAGAATCGGCTCGGTACAGCCTGCTTCTCTGAGCGAAGCACCCTCCTCCCACACAGCGACGGCGTAACGCTCTATGCCGCACTTTTTGAGTGTGGGGTATATTCCCTTTTCGCCGTGGCCGTAGCCGTCGCCCTTAAGCACCGCCATAATCTCGACCTCTCTGCCGAGTCTTTTACGGATTCCGAGCACGTTTTTTTCAAGTGCTCTGAGGCTGACTACCGCCTCTGTTCTCTGCGCGAGCTTTCTCATAGCTCCGCCTCCTTTTGGAGTATAAATCATTCTGATTAATTTTATCACAAAAAAATGAGTATTACAATATTAATATCTACCGAATAAACGGCGGTAAACCGCGCTATTATAGCCATTTTTAAAAATTTCAGCCCGAGTTGTCCCCGGGCTGAAAATATTATGTGCTTTTATGTTAAACGTATGTACCGCAATACTCCGTTCCTGTCGTGAACTCTCCTGCGTAACGCTGGACCGCCGTAGCGTCGTAAACCGACACTAAGCCGTCACGGCTTGCGTCAGCCGCTGTGAATTGGTTGCCCGTCAGGGTAATGAGCTCGCTTGCGTGACGCTGAATAAGAGTTGCGTCGTAAACCGAGATAATGCCGTCGCCGTTAACGTCGCCGATAAGAACCTTACTAACCGGAACGGTTGTAGGTGTCACAGTTGTGGGAGCTTCGGTAGGCTTAACAGGGTTCTGGGTGGTGTTATAAACAACTGCTACGCCTGTTGAGCCGACTGTTCCGGTGATTTTGCCGTTTGAAACGGTGAAGGTTCCGCCGCCTACCTGATCCTTGTAGGTTCCGTCCTCCATCATCTTTGCGGTCAGCGAAACCGAGCCGCCGCCTGCAGGACGTGAGATTACAACGCCCGTTGTGCCTCTCTCGTTATAAGCGCAGCCGTTTTCCGCGGATACAGACTCGCCCAGGCCGTCAAAGAAGTTCTTAAACTTATTGACCTCGGTAACAGCCTTTGACTTCCACGTGGTGTTGGAGCTCGCCGCGCCCATTGTAGAGTTGGGTCTTGCAAAGAACAGCGAGGTCGCGTCTGCACGGGATCCGACAATCGCCCAACCTTTGATAATCGACGCGTCGCTTACGTTTTTGGTCTCGTTGCCCATATATGTATCGTGCGACTCGCACCAAAGCACGCTCTTGTCGGCTGTGGCGTCCTTGTAGTAATGGTCGTCCGCCATTCTGTTGACGTTCTTGTTGTTAGCCGCGTACATTACCTGCTCACCCGACCAGTGGTCGGTAACGCTCATATACTCGGTGTAGTTTTCAATATCAGTTCCCTGATAATTGAGGATTTCGCCGTAATAATAGAGGTCGGTTCTGTCGCCCTTGGAGCCGTTGATGACCGTCGGCCAGAAGTTGCTCGCACCCTTAGTGTCGGTCGGAAGCTCAATGTGCTTTGCCGCGTCAAAACGGAAACCGTCTACGCCTATATTGATACAGTCGGTACAGAGCTGCTTTACACGGTTCATAATATAGGTATTGCCGGTGTTGAGATCGGGGTTGCCGATTGAGCCGTGAGTCATTTTGTAGCGGTCGTTATCGTCGTCGGTCTTTAGGTTATCAAGGTGCCAATAGTTTGAGTTGCCTCTGATAGTTGAATTAACCTGAGAGTTAACGTTGTCCATACCGTTGCGGTCTAAGCCGTTGTCCGCCATATGGTTTGCTACGATATCGACGATTACCTTAATACCGTACTTGTCCGCCTCGATGCAGAGCGACTGAAGCTGAGCCTTTGTGCCGAGCCAAGTGTTGCCGTTGGCGATAGAAATATCTACCGGCTGATACAGCTTCCACCACTGACCGTCGGTATCTGTCCAGCCTGAGTTGTAGTCCTTCGGCGGCTGAACAGGCGAGGTCTGAACCGCGGTATAGCCCGCGTTTTTAATCGCGCTCAAGTTTGACTTGATGTTGTTGTAAGACCAGTTAAAGCAGTGCAAAACCGCCGCGCCCTGAATTTTGCTCTGAGGTGCCTGGCTGCCTGCCGCTTCTACCGGCTCGCTGTCAGCGTCGTTAGCCGCGTTAACGGCGAAGCTGCCAATCGCGACAGAGGTAATCAGCATACAAAGCGTGAGTGCCAAGCTGATGATTTTCTTGTTCATATTTCTCACTCCTAAATAATGCGGGAAACCGGCAAAAGCCGAAACTATCCATTTTCATATTTATCATACCAAATGTGAATATTTATATCAATTTGCGTAATGCACAATATTTTATTTTGTTTTTGTAAAATCTGCTAATTGACATAATTTAAATAAAGTATATAACCGTATTAATATAATGCAGACTCAGTTTTTTTAATTTTACTATTGACAAACGGCAGATATTTTGATAGAATAATAATGTTGCAACGGGATGTAGCGCAGTTTGGTAGCGCACACGTCTGGGGGGCGTGGAGTCGCAAGTTCAAGTCTTGTCATCCCGACCAATATTAAAGAGTGACTTTCGGGTCACTCTTTTTTGTTTTATCAAAAATCAGGTCGGGATGACAAGACTTGAAGGCGACCGTGCCGAGCTTCAAGCGTAAGCGACGAAGCGAAGGTAAAAACAGTCCTGCGGACTGTTTTTAGGGAGAGCGTTCGACTGCATTTTAGCTTTGTACACGCCGCATAAAACGAGGTAGGCACTTCCCAATTACGCATACAATGTCATCCCGACCAATATTAAAGAGTGACTTTCAGGTCACTCTTTTTTGTTTTATCAAAAATCAGGTCGGGATGACAAGACTTGAAGGCGACCGTGCCGAGCTTCAAGCGTAAGCGACGAAGCGAAGGTAAAAACAGTCCTGCGGACTGTTTTTAGGGAGAGCGTTCGACTGCATTTTAGCTTTGTACACGCCGCATAAAACGAGGTAGGCACTCCCCAATTACGCATATAATGTCATCCAGACCATATAAAAAAGAGATGTACCTCAATACATCTCCGGTTGTCGAAAAACGATTTTTTTATAAAGAAAAATGGCAAATTATTAGGTTATGCTGTAGGGGCTGACCCATGTGTCCGCCCGAGCTGCGTTTCCTATCTAACCATATCTGCCATGGAAACGTAGGGCTTCCTGTCCTGTGGGCGTCCGTAGCCGGACGGCAACCCTTTTGTCGCTACGCGACATTTCCCCTGACAGGGGAATTTCACGCGGGTGCGCCCCTACGATTATGTCAAATGTTGTCCTGAACAAATCGCGTTTGGACTTTTTTTACAATAAGAAAAGGGACGGATTGACCATCCCTTGATTTTTTTATATAAGCGTTAGGCTTTAATTAGAAATCTCTTCTCTTTCTTGCGAGGAAGATAACGCCTGCAG
>CAMNHG010000012.1 GCA_946539105.1 uncultured Clostridia bacterium
ACGGTGGAGGCTTTAAATATGAAATATACGTTTCCGCTGAATTATTAAACTCTAAACTCTTAACTCTAAACTCTTAACTCTAAACTCTAAATAGTGTTTTTAAGCTGGTCGTAGACGTTCTGGATTTTTGCCTTTAGCTTGTGTATGCAGTCGGTTTCCTTCGCCTTGCCGCGGACGATGTCCTCCGCCATTGCGCGGCAGGTGGGTGCACCGCAGGAGCCGCAATCGAGCCCCGGAAGTCCGCTGAGGATTTCCTCCATATCGGACATCATCTGCATAGCCTTTACAATATCCTCGTCGAGCCTGAAAATATCCGCGTCAAACTCGAGCTCCTCTGTCCACTTCATATCGTCGATATTGCGGTTATCGAGGTGGTTCATCGAGACGGGCAGGTACTTTCTGAGCGTTTGGATTCTGGCGCGCGCGACGTAGGGGTTTTCTACCGTCAGCACTCCGCCTACGCAGCCGCCCGAGCAGGCGTTTAGCTCGATAAACTCAACGTCCCTGATGTGCTCGTCCTCGAGCTCCTCCAAAACTCTTATTACATTAACAATGCCGTCGGCGGCGAGGTACTTTTCGCCGAGCATAGCGGCGGCTTCTCCGCCCGAGGTTGCCCAGCCGATACCGATAATTCCCGACTGCGCGATAGGCTCAATCTCGGTCAGGTGATCCATCGCGTGGGTGAGCTCGGGGTAAATCTTCGATATCGCAATCGCGCCGTCAACGTTTGATCTTTCGGCGTAGTTCGGCGAGTGAGCCTCCGTAACCTTAGCAGGGCAAGGCGTGATGAAGAAAATGCCGATTTCCTCTGACTTTAGACCGGTTTTCTCTATAGCCTCTTTGCGCGCGATTTTCGCCGATACCTCCATCGGCGCGAGCAGGGGCATTACGTTGCCGCAAAGCTCGGGAAAACGGATTTTTATAAGCCTTACAACGGCAGGGCAAGCCGAGCTGATTATGGGCTTTTTCAGCTTGTTTTCCTTAATCAGCTTTCGTGTGGCTTCGCTGACAAGCTCCGCTCCGCGCGACACCTCGAAAACATCGTCAAAGCCCAGCTTTTTAAGACCTGTGAGCACGATGTCGATATTGTCGAGCCTGTTGAACTGTCCGAACAGCGCAGGCGCGGGGATTGCCACGTTATATTTAAATTTTTTGATTTCATTGAGGGTTGTGCTGTGAGCTTTTTTTGCGTGGTGAGGGCAGATTCTTATGCACTCGCCGCAGTCAATGCACCTTTCGGAAAGGATTTTCGCCTTGCCGCCGTGCACTCTGATTGCCTCTGTCGGGCAGTGCTTAAGGCAGTTTGTACAGCCGCAGCAGAGGTCAGCCTCGAGCTCAACCGAGTGGAAATATTTACTCATAAATACACCTGTATGTATACTAATAAACTATTGTTTGCGATAAACCCGCGGGCGTGCAATGCACGCCCCTACAGGCTAAACCTTTACGGTTAAATATACATTTGTGCCGACGCCGATTGTGGTTTCAATGCGCATTTCGTCGGTGTATTTTTTGATGTTCGGAAGTCCCATTCCGGCTCCGAAGCCGAGCGAACGCACGTTGTCGGGCGCAGTTGAAAAGCCCTCCTGCATAGCCTTGTCAACATCGGGGATTCCGGGGCCTTTATCGGAAAGCAGAATTTCAATCCTGTCGGGATAGATGTCAACGTCGCAAAATCCGCCGTTGGCGTGGATTACCATATTGATTTCGGCCTCGTACATTGCGATTGCCACGCGCCTGATGGCGTCGGGATTAAAGCCGAGGGATTTGAGCCTCTTTTTTACAAAGCCGCTCGCCTCGCCTGCGCGTGTAAAATCCTCAGCCGAAACGTCGTAATGAAGGTGAATAGCGTTGCTCATACCTTAGTTCCTCCCGAAAGACCGTTGGAATAGAGAAGTCCGCAGGCAGTGAACATTCTAAAGCGTGTTTTGAGCAGGGTAATTCCCCTTGCCTCGGCGAGATTGATGATAGAGTCGTCGGGCATTTTGCCGCGCACAAACACGATGCACGCCATATCCATCATCTCGGCGGTACGAACAACCTGGGGATTTACAAGGCCTGTCAAAAGCACGGACTGATCCTTTACAAACGCGAGCACGTCGCTCATCATATCGGAACCGCAGGCGGTTTTAATCTCCTGATTAAGGTCGCCTTCGCAGATGATTTCGCCCTCTAAAATATCAATAATATCCTTTACAACCATAGTTTACACCCTTTCTTGAGGCGGCGGTAAAAAAACGCCTGCCCGTGGTTTTATAAAAGCATAATGCACAAAGCTATTATAACATATAAAAAATACAAACACAATACAAAAAATTAAGATAAATATTACTATTTGCAATGTGCTTGCCGATAAAAGCGCAAAGTTGTCATAATTTGTCCGCAAGTTAGTATATGGCCGAAATTGGAAAGAAAAAAATGTCGAATTTTTTTAATTTCTTTATTGAAAAATAATAAATATAGTGTTAAAATCATATAGATGAATTATATAAAGAGGTGCTGTAATGCTTAGGGATTTATATCCTACCGACAATATTTGCGGTTATGACGTAAGACCGGGTTATTATGACAGCGAGGGCGCGATGCCGGTGCGCGGCGGAGTTAACTTTACGATTAGCTCATTCTACGCTACCTCGTGCACGCTTCTATTATTCCACCCCGGAGAAAACGAACCATACGCGAGGATTCCTTTTCCCGATTCGTACAGAATCGGCAATACATACGCCATAATTGTCTTTGGACTTGAAGTAAATAAATTTGAATACGCCTACTCCTTTGACGGTCCTCACGACCCCAAAAAGGGACTTATTTTTGATAAGAGCAGGATTATTCTTGACCCCTACGCAAAGGCTGTTACAGGTCAGAGCGAGTGGGGCAAGCATCAGCAGGAGAAGGTCTACAAGGCGAGAGTTGTGTTCAACGACTGGGACTGGGGCAATTTTAAAACTCCGTCTATCCCCCTTGAAGAGCTTATTATTTACGAGCTGCACGTAAGGGGCTTTACGCGCGACGCTTCCTCGGGAGTAGAGCACCCGGGCACCTTCGCCGCTATCCGCGAGAAAATCCCCTACCTTAAGGAGCTCGGAATTAACGCTGTTGAGCTTATGCCGATTTTTGAGTTTGACGAGTGCGGAGCCGACCGCCACTATGAGGGCGAACAGCTATACGATTACTGGGGCTACAACACGGTCTGCTTTTTCGCGCCGAATACCAGCTACGAAGCCGACCACGAGCATCACCGCGAGGGTACCGAGCTTAAGGAGCTTATCCGCGACCTAAAGACAAACGGCATTGAGGTTATTCTTGACGTTGTGTTCAACCACACCGCCGAGGGCAACGAGATGGGACCGTTCTTCAGCTTTAAGGGAATTGACAACAACATCTACTATATGCTGACTCCCGACGGAAAATACTACAATTTCAGCGGCTGCGGCAACGTGCTCAACTGCAATCACCCGATTGTGCGCGACTTTATCAAAAGCTGTCTGCGCTACTGGGTGACAGAGTACAAGGTTGACGGCTTCCGCTTTGATTTGGCGTCGATTTTGGGACGTAACGAGGACGGCACTCCGATGGATCAGCCGCCGCTGTTAAAGAGCCTTGCGTTTGACCCGATTTTGAGAAGCACAAAGTTGATTGCCGAGGCTTGGGACGCCGGCGGACTTTACCAGGTGGGCAGCTTCCCGAACTGGAACCGCTGGGCGGAGTGGAACGGAAAATACCGCGACGATTTGAGAAAATTCCTAAAGGGCGACGGCGGCCTGGCTTGGGCTGCGGCTCACAGGCTGACAGGCTCTAAGGATTTGTACGACCCGTCCTACAGGGGCGCGTGCGCTTCGGTAAACTTCCTGACCTGTCACGACGGCTTTACGCTTTATGATTTGTACTCCTACAACCAAAAGCACAACCTGAGAAACGGCTGGAACAACACCGACGGTGCTGACGACAACAACAGCTGGAACTGCGGCTTTGAGGGTGAAACCAACGATCCGAACATAAACGCGCTGAGAATCAAGCTGATTAAAAACGCCTTTGCCACCCTTATGTGCAGCCGCGGTGCCGCGCTGTTCCTTGCGGGCGACGAGTTCTGCAACACGCAGTTCGGCAACAACAATCCCTACTGTCAGGATAACATTACCTCTTGGCTTGACTGGAGCAGAAAAGAAAAATACAGCGACGTTTTTGAGTTCTTTAAGTATATGATAGCGTTCAGAAAGCGTTTTCACGTTATCACAAAGAACAGGCGCGAGTGCACCTGCACTCTGCCGCCGGAGAGTATTCACTCGGCTCAGCCGTGGAAAACCGACTTTAACGGCGAATCAAGGATGGTCGCGGTTATGTACGCCGGTGCTGCCGACGACGACCCGGCAAGAGACGAGATTGTTTACTTCGGCATTAACGCCCACTGGGAGAGCTGCGACGTTGAGCTGCCCGGACTGCCGACAGGCTATGTTTGGAAGCTGTACGTTGACACCGGCAAAAGCGCCGACAAGGTAATTTGCGAGCACAGCAATATTTTGCTCCACGACAGAAGAATTAAAATGCAGGGCAGAAGCGTTATCGCGCTTGTTGCGGAAAAACTTTGGTAGCGGAGCGGATACACAGGTAATTTGATTTTAAAAAACACTGTCATCCTGAGCAAAGCTAAGGATCTCATTACTCTTTATCATACGTTGGTATAAGCAGCGTGAGATTCTTCACTTTGTTCAGAATGACAGTTATTTTATACAGTTTTTATATTGTATGGATTTAGGGTTAACCTACTACTTTCACTTCAATCGAGCTTGACTCGCCGTTGTAGGTGGTTACGCTGACCCTTGATGTTCCGGGCGACTTGGCGGTAATTACGCCGGTCGCCTTATCTATTTTGCAGACTGAGGGGTCGCTGGATTTGAATATCAGCTCGTTTGAGGCTGTGCCCTCGGGCAGCTTCGCGCTGAGGGTGATGGTCTGACCCGATTTTATTATAATATTCGTTGTGTTGAGCTCGATATCATCCGGAGCTTCCTTTACCGTTACCGCGCACTTCGCGGTAAGTCCGTTAAAGGTCTGCGCCGTGATTACCGCTGTGCCGATTCCCTTTGCCTTTAGTCTGCCGTCGGAGTCAACATCGACCACGCGCGGATTGTCGGAGTACATCGAAATATTAGAAGCCGAGTTGTCGGGGATTATTCCTTCAAGATTAAACTCCTCGCCAATACCCATATTCAGCTTGCCGCGGTTCAGCTTAAGGCTTGCGGGGGCTTCCTTGACGATGATATTGCAGTTGTCGTGAAGTCCGTTAAACAGGCTCGCGACTACCGTTGCCGTGCCGATGTGCCTTGCCTGAATAACGCCGTTGTCAGAGGCAAAGCCTACAGCGTCGGGGTTGCTGGTGGTGTAGTTGACCTTGTGAACAGCTGAATTTTCGCTCAATACCGTGCCGAGGTTGTACTTCTCGCCCTTGCCGAGAATGAGCATCTTCTCCCCTACCGCTATATTTTTGGGAGCAGGGTAAACCGTAACGGTGCAGCTTGCTTTCAGTCCGTTCAGCGCGGTCGCGGTTATGGTTGTTTTGCCGGGCGAAAGTCCGAAAACATTGCCGAGCCTGTCAACCCTTGCTACGTTGCTGTTTGACGATACCCAGTTGAACTTTGCCTTTGCGCCTGAGGGCGTTAGCGTTGTATTAAGCCCGAACGCCTCGCCCACCGCCAAATCGGTAAAGCCGTAGCTGATAGAAAATTCGGTTAAATCAAGGTTTTGCTCGGTGTTGCCGCCGAGCTTTGCCTTTGAGTTTTTCCAAACGTCAACGCGGTTGATTTTGTTGTCGTAAAAATAGTTATCGCCTATGTAGTCAGCCTGTGAGCTGCTCTGAATTGACATAGCGTTTTTGCCGGACGACTTGATGTAGTTGTCTGAGATTTCGCTGCTGTAGCTGCTGTCCCACAGGCAAATTCCGAAGCCGCCGGATTGCTCGATAGAGTTGTTGCGGATAATGCTGACCTTGGCGTCCTCGACGTCTATGCCGAAGTTGTCGCTTCCGTAGATGCAGTTGCCGTCGATGAAGTTGATTTTGCTGTTGTCGTAGACCTTAATGCCCTGGTAAATCGACTTGTTAAAGTCGTTTTCGCCGCAGTTGATTACGTTGTCGGTGAATGAAGCGTTGCGGACGTTTTTCGCGCGGATTCCGTGGCCTTTAACGCTGATAAAGTTATTTCTGACCGTAACGCCCTCAAGGAAATACTCGCCCTTTGGGAGTCCGCCGCTGCCGTCGGAATTTTTATCGTAGACCTTGTCGAGCCTCGCGCCGACAAGCGAGATTCCCTCGCACTCGTAGTTAGCGTAGACGTCCTCGACCGCTCCGCAGTGGTTTATGGAGTTTTCGGCAATCAGGATATTGCCGTTGCAGGGCTCCTGATAGCTCTCGGAAATATCCGTTTTTGTCTTGCCCTCGTCCGCGAGCACGCCTGCCAAAAACGTACCGTCTCCGCCGCCCATCATTGAATAGAGCGTGATTCCCCTCGGGGTGTTCTCAATCGAATTGCCGACAATCTTGACGTTCTTCCAGTTCATTCCCTGAATTGCCGCGCTGCCGAGGTTAGTAAAGCGGTTGCTCTTGATTAAAATTCCGTTGAACGGAGCGTTATAAATGGCTGTGTGCGTGCCGATTCCCCTGGGGCAGTCGTCGAACAGGCAGTTTTCAATTCTGACGTTGTTCATCGGCAGAGCCTCGGAACGGCAGTCATAGATATGGCCTTTTTTGAGAATGTCGAGCTGGATTGCCTCGTAGCCGATTTTCTCGCTGTCCATATGCTGGTTTTTGAATGTGCAGTTCTTTACCGCGAAGCCGTTAATGCCGGCGATTTCCATAATATGGCTGTTGTTTACGTTACTGAAATTTGTGCTCTGAATTGTAAAGTTTGTGGCGTGAGCCGCCTTTAAAATAGTATTCTGAGTTCCGCCGCCGTCAAAGGCACCGCCCTGAATTATGATGTTTTTATACGCTCCGTAGCCAGACGCGCCCGAGCTTGCCGAGTCGAAGTTACCGATTCTGAGCATATTTGACGTGCTCGCCTGACTGCGCTTCAGCGTAACGCCCTTTAGCATAAGATGGGTGTTGCTGAAAATCATCAGGGTTTTTGTTATGCTGTACTCGCCCGGCTCGACCTCTACAATGTAACGCTTTGAGTCCGTCGCGTTTTTGCGCGCGATTTCGAGCGCGTTTTGAATTGCGATGTACGTGCCGTCCTTTTTGATTTTTTCGGCGGTTACGGTTATTTTTTGCTGGTTGGAATTTGATTTTTCCGCCGCGAAGGCGCAGTTGAGCAAGCCTGCCGTCACCAAAAGCGACAGAGCAAGCAGCAGGGATATAATTTTGCGCGGCAGATTCACGACAAATTCCTCCAAAATTCATTATAAGAATATTGTAGAGTATTTATCCACAAAAGTCAATATTTAGAGTGTAAGTTTTCATAAAATTTTCACATAGATAATTCTTATGCCGAAAAATACCGAAAAATGGTAAAAAAACAAGAGACAACCGCGAAGGCTGCCTCTATATTTCTTCTGTAGAATTTTAGTTATCCTTGCTTAGCTCGGCAAGCGTCACCTCATAGCCTTTTTTTGCAAGTTCAAGGCATTCGCTGTTTATATCCTCACCGATTAGCTGTTTTGCGAGGTACTCGGCAAAATGAGGATTCTTAACAACCACGGGTCCCGTTAGGTGGGTTCCGATCAGGTTTTTGTACTTTAAGCCCTCGGTTTTGCAGCTATCGTTATCGGCAAGTCCGCGACGAACGGTAAAGGCGTGGTCTGTGATTCCGTCAATCTGTGAGCACTTGTTTACAAAGCCGACAAGCGGTCTGTCGAGGAAATCGCAGGTAAAAATCGCGTCGGCGGTCATTCTGGTTTTGTTCTGCTCGGTGACGGTGAAGTCGAACATTCCGAGTCCGCTGTGCTCTCCCCCGTCGCAGTCGGTTATGCTTTTGCCGAGCATTTCAAAGGAATTGCCCGTGAGCAAGGCAGGCTTGTCCGCCTCGACATATTCCTTAAAGCCGTCCGATAATCTCTTAAAATCCCCGAGCACCAGCTTTTGGTTTTTCTCGGTTCCCGAGCCGATGAACACAAAGCCGTAATCGTTAAAATCAACGCTGTCGCCGAGCGACTTTTTAACGACCTCGCAGTCCGTTTTGCTCTGCGTGATTATTCTTTCGAGCACGCTCACGTTGCCGTAATCGCCGTAGAGATTCATAATATCATAATAAAGATGCAGAATTTTCATATCACTCACCCTTTACCTTCGCCAAAAATTTGCCCTTGTCCGAGAAGCAGGTAATCGCGTAGATGTACCGTCCGCTTCCGTTGTCGAGGTAATCGACAGCCTCGGGAATGTCCTCGAACAGCTTGATTTTGTCAGACGGAATACCGGTGAAGGAGAACCTCATACCGAGGTCGTTTACGTACTTTCCTGCGAGGACTATCTCTCCTACGTTCGGTGAGTTAAGCATATCAAAGTCAATATCCCACAGCCAGGACACGTCGCTTGTAAAGTACTTTCTGCTTACCGCGTCAACGATAATCAGCACGTCGCAGCCGTCCTTATAAGCCGACGCCACGCGCAGGCTTTGGTCGTAGGAAATGCTGTTTTCGTGCTTAGAGGTGAGCAGCGTACCTGTTCTGTTGCCCAGCTCAAAGGTGATAACCCTGCCGTTTTTGAGCACATAGTCGCCCATATCGCGAGCGATTTCGGCACCGTCTATGCCGACAATTCTCGCGACGGTGTAGGCGGACAGAATATTATAGATGTTATACAGCGATTTGAGCGCGAGCGAGATTTGGTACTTTCCGTCAATCTCCATAACGCCCTTGTCAAGGTCAACCGCGGTTATTGTGTAGGCGGTGTCACTTCGCTTGTAGCCGCACTTTGTACACTTAAAATGACCGATATGATTGTAGTGGTAGGTGCTGTAGGTCATCGGAGCCTTGCATACAGGGCAGTACGCGCCGTCGTTGTACGCGCTGACAAGATTTTCGGTATCAGTTGACAGCTTGTCCGCGCCGAACCAAACCACATTATCCCTGCCGATTCCGAAGCGCGAAACAAGCGGATCGTCGGCGTTGAGGATAAGCTGAGTGCCGTCGTAAATGCTGTCGGCAATAGCGTCGTACACCCACTCGGGATGGCCGTTACGGGTGAGCTGGTCGCGGTAGAGGTTGGTTATTACATAGTGGGTCGGCTTGATATACTTAAAGGTATATCTGGCAAAGCGTTCGTCGCTTTCGATTAGCAGGATATCGCTTTTCACCTTGCCCGAAAGTGTTGAGCTTGAAAGCACGAGGGTGGTTACGCCCTCAATTTGGTTTGAGCCCTCGCGGTTCCACGAGACGGTCTTGCCGTTTTTCATCAGGATATGGGCTATCATCTCAACCGTAGAGGTCTTGCCGTTGCTGCCCGTTACAGCTATGATAAACTCGGGCAGCTTTACCCTGCTGAGAATATCGGGACAGATTTTAAGCGCGATTTGACCGGGAAAGCTGCTGCCCTTGCCGATAAGCCTGCCGACAAACCTGAGCAGCTTGCAGATTAATACTGTGAAAAATACCTTCATAACAAATCTCCAAAATTTAATATACTACCATTATAAGCCAAACCGCGGTAATTTTCAATAGAGATTTGCTTTTTGCGAAAATCATCGTAAAAGTTTACCGGCTCAAAGCTCATCAAAGCCTTGAACCGGTATTTTTGCTTTTAAAATATAATGTTAAATTTATTACTTTTCCGCTGAGTAGTCCGACCAATTTCCGGCGGAATATCTGCGCTTTGATTTCATAACGCCGGGATCTGCCTTCGGTTCTACGGACATATCAATTTTGTAAATCTTACCGATAAGGTCGTTGTTGTACGGAATATCGGTTGTCTGGAACGCCTCCACGCCCTCTGACACCTCTCTGTCGGTAACGCCCGAGTCAAAAATAATACCCTGATTCCCCCACGGGGCTTTTATTCGGTAAATATCGGAATCATCAATCCGCTCCATTTGGAAGCCCGGCCATTCCGCAAAGTAGTAGGGTTCCTTTGTGAAGCTGTTGAACGCCATTCCGCCCCACCAGTAGGCGTAAACCTTATCCCACTTAGTTTCGCTGTTGTCGTAGTAGATATAACCCGGTTCGATTTTGCTTGGATCAAGCTCTAATTCCTTTAGCGTCTTCTCAAGCGGATCGCTTGTATCCTTATACTGAACGGGTGAACCGAACTCCAAGCCTGCGACATTCTGTGTAAAAACCGCCTCCAAAAACTCGGGATATATACCTCTCCAATACTCGATCATATGCTCGCCGGTTTCGTTTTTGTTGAACACGAGCTTATCCTTTGGATATCCGTCATCAATCAGCCTGTTGTACATAGTCTGAGAAACGTCGCCGTTATCGCCGTTATACCTTCCGGCGTAAAAATACAAAAACGGCGCGTTTTCCGTATTCATTTTATCCTTAAGAAAATCCGTCCACTGCTTATCGGCGTACATATCAAAGGTCGCCGACATCACGCCGCCTGTACCGAACTTGTCGGAATGGGACAGAACCGTGTAGAAGGTCTCAAGACCGCCCAAGGACGAGCCTGCCAATGCGGTATGCTCCGCGTCGGTGTAGACGTTATAGTTTTCGTTCACATACGGCATAACGGTATCGCAGATGAAGTTCGCAAAGTCAGAGCCGCGCTTTTTTGTTAATTCCTCGGGCTTTACGTTTTCGGGTTCTTTTTCGGTATTTATATCGCCCAAATCGGGAACAAGCTCATCCCATCTGTAGAAGTCGTTGTTTTCGATGCCGACAATAATCGCCTTATTATCGGTGACAGACATCATACTTTCAAGGTGTTCGGCAACGTTCCAGCAAACCGTATCGTTGTCCATTCCCCTGTCCTTGCCGGTTGTAAAAATACTCTGACCGTCAAACATATAGATGACGGAGTATTTATCCTCCGCGCTTTTATCGTAATTTTGCGGCGTGTAGATATAGACGAGCTTATCGCGTCCGTCAAACTTTAAGGTTTTAGTTTCAAACTTAGGGTCATAAACAGGCTCTTTGCCGGTAACATACGGAAGAAGCTCGTCTTTTTTAAGGTACCAGCCGCTGATAAAGCTGTTGAACGCAACGTCCATACTCGACTTTTCGCCGAATTTAACATGAACCATATTGTAGAGGTTTACATCCCCCTGACAAGTGAAAATATTGTTCGCGCCTTGCTCGCCGTTCTTTTTCATCTTGACCTCGGCGGTTTTGCCGGTTGATGTATTCTGAAATACCGCTGTGATATCTCCCGCGTCCTTAGCCGCGCTGACTGTCAGCGTGTGCAGCTTTTGCTCATTTGTTTTCGCGGCAGCCGCGCTGTCCTTAGCAGCGGAATTATCGGAGGCTCCGCCGTTGCTCGCGCAGGCTGTCAAAGCCGAAAGAAAAACAAGCGCGCACAGTAAGCCTGATATAATTTTTTTCATTGTCTTTGCTCCTTGATTTTCTTTATTGTTCAAACAAAACGCTCAAAAGTGTCTGCGGAATTTCCTGTACGTACGACATTCCTCTACCTGAGTTTGACACCGCGAACAGATATACGTCACGCTCGGTATTGATATAATCAATCGCTCCGAAGTGCGGCGGAATCTGTCCGATATGACCCGAGCCGCCGTACGGCATATGCCAAAAGCCGTAGCAGTATTCCTCTGTGCTGTACTGATTTACTGTCTGAGTCATTTGCTTAAACGCGTCGGCAGAGATAACCTTTCCTCCGCTCAGTCCGCGCATCCATTTGTCCATATCCTCAGCGTTTGATACAATATCGCCGGCACCCTTGGTTATTCCGGGATTGTAGAAGCCTTCTTCTATTGATTCCGTTTTGGATAGAGCGAAAGTCCACTCGTGATTTTCCGTTACTTCATCGGTAAATCCGGTGTGTGTCATCTCAAGCGGCTCAAAAAAGTTTTTCCTGAGATAATCTTTATAAGTAACTCCGCTTGCCTGCTCAACAATTTCCGAAAGCAGGAAGTAGTTTGAGTTTGAGTACTGATAATCGCCGCCCGGCTCAAAGACGAGCTCTTTGTCAAATATAGCCTTCTTGATTTTTTGGATATTTTCCTTCTCGTTTGTGCCTATGTCTGTAGGATTAATCAGCTCAAGATAGTTTGTCAGTCCGGAGCTCATATTAAGCAGGTTTTTGATTGTCAGCTTCTTGCCGTTTTTATATTCGGGAAAATACTTGTCCAGCGTATCGTCAACGCTGAGCTTTTTTTGGTCGCAAAGCAGCATAACGCAAGCCGCGCAAAATTGCTTTGACACCGAGCCTATCGGCATTGAAGCGTCAATCGTCAGCGGCCTGCCGTTATCATCGTTGCCGTTCGTGTACTGATATATCACACTGCCGCCCTTTGAAATTTGAAGAACGCCCCTGTAAGCGGCGTCCGTCAACACCTTATCGAGCTTGCTTTTCATTTCCGTGGTAATTGTCTCAGGCTGTGTTGTCTGAGCTTCGGTTGTCTGTACTTCCGTTGCTGCCTGAGAACTTTCCGCAGGCTTGGAACCGCAGCCTGCAAAAGAAGCAATCATAACTATAATTATTAAAATAGCTGATAATTTTTTCATAATAACACTCCTCATGTTAATTCTATAACTATATAATAAAACAGCTGCTGACGTATATCAAGCAACTGTTTACATAAACATTAAATCATAAGGAGCCAAATTAAACTATCGGTTTAAAAAATCGGCTTTTTTCTATCGCATATACCGAAAACAGGGTATGGAGAGCCCTTGGCGATTCCGTCCGCGTAGCAAAGCAGCGGAAGCACGTTTGTCTCAAAGCGGATGATGTATGAATTAATCTCTCCTTCCACGGACGCGATTTTCATGGGATGTACAATCTGTTTGTCACAGAGTGCTTTCATACAGCGTTCAACGTCCTGCGGTTCAAGTCCGGTGCCCTGAGATATGAGCGGCGCGGTGACCGGAATATCGGATACCGTATAAAGATAGTAGAGGATTTTAAGAGTTTTTTTATCCGCGAACAAAGCAAAAACCTGCCTTATGGCGTCTTCACTTTCAAAATGTGAAAGAATACTCTCGTCCTGCGGACGTATCATCAGAAAAAAGTGGCGGAAATCGTCTGAAATCCGCGCCAAAGCTAATCCGTCGTCGCACAATAGCTTAGAAAAGTAATCATTGCGTTTATCGCTTTTTTCAGGATGACCGGTAAAGGTATCGGCAAAATCTTCCGTCAAGCTCTCGTCGCCGAAAAGACCCAGAATAAGCGACCAGCAATATTTGAAAGCGGATTGGAATGCTTCTTCCTGCGGCATAGCACTCAGTTTTTTCATCATTGTAAGCCGTATATCCTGCTCCTCTCTGCCGAAAAGCGCGTCAATGCTGACATCTAAAGCGTCTGCCAACTTCGGCAAGACCTCCGCGTCGGGAGTACCGCCGCGTTCCCATTTTGAAACCGCCTGAGTTGTTACGCCTATAAGGCTTCCGAGCTTTTCCTGAGTATATTTCTTTTGATTACGGTATTTCTTAATTTGCTTTCCGATAACGCTCACACTAAACCCTCCGTTGATTTTATATTATTATTGTATCAAATCAATGGTAGTTTGTCTATACCTCAAATTTTATAAAGCAAAAATTATAACTCGATAATGAAAAAACCCCTTGCCGAAGCAAAGGGTTTTCTCTTATTCAACAATAAATTTCTTTAGGTATAAAAATCTATACTATCAAAATATGCGGTGATTTTTCCTTATTAAGCCATTTGAGAGTTTCAACCATCTTTCCCTCTGAAACCGCCACACAACCTGATGTTGCCATATTGCCAACGTGCATAAAGAACGCGGATCCTTTTCCCGCGACAACCGGCTGTGTATTATACTCAATAAAGACCGCGTAGTTATAGTTTGGCCGGCTTTCAATTAAATGCTCCGCTGATGACCAATCGCTGTTTTCGGTACCCTTAACATGCTGATTATAATACTGCGAGTTAGGGTCGTCAACCCAATAGTCATCCTCCGTTACAGTAAAGTAATCCATAGATGTACCCGGATTAGGCATAATTCCGAATGCAGTACCGAGAGAGTATAATCCCTTTGGTGTGTATGATGAGCTTTCGTTTGCCTCGTTGCTGACTCCCATATTACCTACAAAGCCTTCTTCTGACTCAATCGCGGATTTTACCCAGCTGTTGTTTTGCTTTTCATAAAAGCTAACAGTTGCGGTCGTACCGTTGGAATTGACTGTAATCAGTTGATCAAAATCAAATTGTGAAACATCGCTGCCGCTTTTTGCCGCAATTTCCGCAAGCTCTTCCGGCACCGATGCATTACCGGCGTCTTGGTTTGACGGATCTTGATTTTGCGAGGTCTGCTCCTGCGCGTCCTGCTCAACCGAAGGATTGCTTGGATTGCTTGCCACGGTGCTATCGGAAGAACCGTCCACCGGACTTGTTAAGACAAGTGTAGTCGGCTGCATTGCGTCGTTTCCGGACGAATTTTTATTGTTCATTATTATTAAAAAGACTGCTGATGTTATACCCGATGAAACTAACGCCGTAATAATAATAATCAACGCTATCTGTAGTTTTGCATTCTTTTTCTTTTTACGCATATTCTTCTCCTAACTAATTACTATGTGCGGATTTTTGGTTTCTTCAAGCAACGCGAGAAGCTCTACCATAGACGACGCCGAAATATTAACGTCTCCCCAGCTTTTTGATAAACCGCTTGACTTGCCCGACAGGAATATTGCCGAGCCTTTTCCGGGTTCTCCCCTGGTATTACCGTCTCCGTTGTGCTCAATTAAAATACACGCGTTACGGTCACCGCCGTTTTCTTCAAAAATATTATACATCAGTTCACTGCTTTTCCATTTGCCGGGATTCTCTTTCGGCGGAACTGTAGTATAATTTGTAATTGTCACCAGCTCATTATAGAACGATGAGTCCGGATCGTCTACCCATACCATATTAGGGATAATTTTCTTATAATCCAGCCCCGTGTCTATGCTTCCGACCGACATTGCAAAGCCAAGCTCAAACGTACCTATCGGAGTTGCGTTTTTAGACTCGCTCGGCGAAGTTGTCAGTCCGTCAGAGCCGAAATACACGGTATTGGTCGAGAACAGCTTTTTAGGCTTGACGCCGTCAAGTTTTTCGGTATTGCAGTATTTACAAATCATTAGCTCAAATCCTTTCTGTTCTGTAGTAATTGTTTCAATCGATACCTGTCAAAACATAAGAAAACCCTTTAACATAGTTTTTGACAAAACAACCGATTAGCTGATAACAATATGAGGATTATTATCCTTATCAAGCAACGCCAGCAGCTTCTCCATATCTTCGGCGGAGATATTGATATCGCCATTGCTTGAAGAAAGGTTATAGTATTTGCCCGAAATATACATAAACCATTATTGGGACTGCCCTTTGTATACCCGTCACCATTATGTTCAATCAAAATACATACCGATCTTTTTGTGTAAAAAAATCCGTTAATATATTGGCTGACTTTATTATGTTATCCATAGGGAGCGTTTGATGGATTCCTACAAAGAACGAGTGTTTTGCCATATCATTTGCCATCGGGTAAACCTTGTCTGACAGATAAGCGAAAGCCTTTTGCTCGTTCGTCACTCCTCCCATAAAGGTGCGTATTTCCAAGCCCCTCTCAGAAAAATAACTGTACGCGTCGTCGATAGTTCTTCCGTCGGTAATCTTTACCGGGAATACAAACACAGAGCCTCCGATAGCAGGGTGTTCGTAAACTTTTGCATTCGGAACGCCGGAAAGAGCGTTATATAAATACGCATAGTTTTCTTTTCTGCGTTTCTCATACTCGTCGAATTTAAGGAACTCCCACCTTCCGAAGCACGCGTTCAATTCGGATATTTCCACATTAACGCCTAAACGCTCGTATGTAAACTGATGAGCCGGTCCGTTAGGAACAGTACACAGCGAGGGATCAATATGACATTTGCAAGACCTTCCCCAGTGACATATGCTGTCAACAAGCATTGCGTCATCCTGATTAAGAGTGATTACGGCACCGCCGCCGTATGACGAAAGATGATGGGGATGATAAAACGACCATGTCGTAATATCGCCGCAAGAAAAAAACTGACGATCGTTTTCGTCGCGCAAATCAAGCGTTTCGCAGGCGTCCTGGAGTATCAGACAGCCGTTTTCTCTTGCAATTTCGCTGACGCGCTTCATATCGGCAGGAAATCCCAAAAAGTGAGTAACAGCTATCAGGGACAGTCCTTCAATGTTTTTTTCAAGCTCTTTAACGTCCATATTGAAGCCGTCGGGTTCAACATCTATGATTCTAATTTCAAAGCCGGCTAATATTAGGGAGCTTACGGTCGTAGGAAACGTAAACGCGGAAACAGCCGCTTTCAAGGGCTTTCCGGATTTTTTTATTTTTTCCGCCAGTGCCAGACTTGCCGCAAGGTTTGCCGATGAACCGCTGTTTACAAGAGAAATGTATGGAACGCCGTATGCGGTTTTCAGCTCTTCCGAAAACAGATTGATATTCCTGCGTGCCTCACCGAGATTATTTTCCAAAAATTCTCCGAAGCCTTCCGCCGTAATTCTTCCCGTACACGGATATAAATACTTCATTACTTTTTTCCCTCTTTCATTTTAATATATTGTTCACGATGATACGGAGACCAGAACAGTGCCGCTACGGCTCCGTACAATTTGAATCCTTCTTTGGTGAGCGTACAAATACCGTTACTGATTTCGACATACCGATGTTCGAGCAGAAAGTCAAACTCATTGTGATAATAAGACATCGGGTCACTGCACAGTATTTTTTCCAGCACGCTCAAGCTGAATCTGCCGCTGTATAATGAAATGCAGATGTACTTGGCGGCAATCTCGTCCTTTGGAAGAAGATAACTGTATTCCTCGCTGATTTCATCAAAATCCGGCATATACCGGCTGTTATCGGATTTGAGTATATTGTATGATATTCCCTTATCAGACATAGATTGAGCCGAAACTCCGAAGCCTTTGTAAGGACGTCCTAAAAACATACGCGAATACAAATACGAAGATACTCCCTCGTCATCAAACTTCGAAAAGGTATTTTGTCCGAACCGGCCTTTGTAGCCTAAATCCGTTAAGCCGTTATAGAGGAACTCATACTGCCTGAACAAAACGTTACGGTCAACCGATACCGAATCAAGTCCGTTTCTGTTATATCGCAATTCGTAAAGCGTAACCTGCTCAGGCTCAAGCACCTTGACAGCGTACAACGAGTTTGAGAGCATTAAATCCGTCTGATCCGGAAAGCCGTACATCAGGTCAATATTCAGCTTCTTAATTCCTGCGTTTCGAATGCTCCCGGTCATCCTTTCCATATAACTCAACGCTTGGGGCAACCGCTCCATTTTGCTTAACAGCCCGTCGTCAAAAACCTGGATTCCGGTGCTCATACGGGGAATATTATGCTCCGCAATACATCTTATTTTGTCGTCATCTATTGCCGAAAAACTAAATTCAATACTGGGCTCAAATCCTTCGCTCAAATCATATTTCCCTCTGATTTCCGTATGGTAATCAAGAAGACGGTTTAACACCGGGAGCTCAAGTGATGTAGGCGTACCGCCGCCGATATCCAACCCATATAATTTTTTTATGTTATGCGAGCCGAAGAATTTTTCGGATTGAGCTATCAGCTTATCAATGTAATCGTTTTGCTGTGAAATGTCGCCGCAAAGGAATCTTGTGTATTCACAGAACCGGCACAGGTGCTTGCAAAACGGAATATGATAATACAGCGATAGTGCTTCCGTGTTTTCCATAATATCTGTATCTGTGCGATAACGCGCAAAAAACTTCCGCCGCAGAGGATAAGATGTGTTGCAGTTAATATCAGAGGCTGCGAGTTGAAAAAAGTGTTCCTGATTCATTTTTTCCTTTCAAATTCATCGTTAATTGATTTGCTTTTTGCCTGTTTAAATTTGCCTGTTTAAAAACATTTTACCACGAATCAAAAGCAATGGCAATATACACATAGTTTTTTATAACCGCGGATAATAACGCAAAAACTGCACTCGGCAAATTACCGGGTGCAGCGTTTTGTTTTTGCTCTTAATTTTTTTAATCAACCGGCTGCGTTTTCAGCACGGCAGAAAACAGCCTTTTCGTTTCAAATTACTTTTTTCCGAACAGCTTTGAGAAAAATCCCTTCTTTTTTGCCGATGTTGCAGGCTCCTGAGTTTCGGTGTTATTCGGCTTATCAATGATTGATTCCTCGGCAGTATCGTTTTCAATCAAGCCGTCAGCCACAGCATTGTATGTTTTATCGCTGACCGAGAGCCACGGATAAAGCTGCATAATGAGCATTTCCCATTTCAGAATACCTTTTCTTCCTCCGATGGGAAGCTGTAATTCAAGGGTTGCTTTCGGAAAGCTCATCACATTATATGAGCCGTCTAATTTTTCTATTCTGTTAAGTACAGAAAACAAAGTGCAGCCAAGAACCCTTTGAATATGAGGGCTGAGCTTCACAACAATTTTCGGCTCACTCAAAGAAGGATTAAATTCGAGCAATCCCGCACATGAAAGATAATACATCACGGTTTCTTTTTCTTGCTCAGACATATTTAAAACCATTTCCCGTGTTATGGGGCTGCCGTCCCTCAAAAGCAGTCCGCAGCTTTTCTCTGCCTCCGTCAATGCCATTTGTTCAAGTTCCGCTAAAAGCACGCCGATGCTCTCATTTTGCCCGGCTTTCTCATACACAAGCTCAATTTCATCGTGACAGCCTGTAATCCAATTTATCTTTCTGTCCATTGTTAAATCCCCTCTGTATTATTCGCCAAAGAGGCGTTTTTGTAGGAATCGTCGTCGGTAACTTCTTTGATTACCTTAATCTGCTTAGGAAAGATAATTTCTGCGTTCTCGTCGCTGAGTTCGATTTCAACGATTGCCTTTTCTTTCCAGAACGGATAGACGTCAATCTCGAAATACTGATTTTCGTATGTAAGGCAATACCTGTCCTTTCGAATCTGACGTTTGGCGGTGTCCGCGTTCATCAGCAGACGCAGATACTCCCTTTCGGAAAGCCGACGCTCAATTTCAACGCGCTTAACGTCGCTTACCTTGCGCTTTGTGGTCTGAAAGTATATATAGTGTCCGTCAAAGCCGCGTTGGCGGACTCTGACTTCCTCGTCCTTGTTCGACATTAAATATGTCTGAATAATCTCAATGCGCTGACAGTTCGGAATAGACTCAAGCCATTTAATATCCGGATATTCAATAAGGAACTTGCGCTCTATCTCGAACGGCTCCGGTTCGCCTAAAAATGAAGATATCTCCGCGATCAGACGCTTCATCTTATCTTCAAAATCAGAGGAGTTGTCAATTACACGCAGGTGAGGATGACCTGTCCACGCAGAAATTAATTTATCGTCAAGCGCGGCAGCTTCATCAACTGTTTCCGTTCTGGCGGAGTTGTTGGCTGTCGTATAAAATTCCTCTGCACCCTTCGCCGCAGTCACCAGATGAAATACCGCGTCGTAGTTATCGCGCAGCTCAATCTCGTTCGACCCGAGATATTCAAGCATCTGAGCAAACTCAAGATTATCCATATACGCCTTGTTATCCAATGCTCCGCGGTCGCAAACTATCAAAACCTTTGAGGCATCCATATTCTTTGCGGCTTGCTCAAAAACCTTTTCTTTTTCAAGCTGTAAGCGCAGCTGGCATTTCTGATACTCAGCGTTCGTTTTACACGTCCACGGCGCGACACCGCCTGTGATAAGCTCGGTTGCCGTCTCCGGAACGAACAGAACGGTATAACCCATTTGAGTAAAAGCGTTTTGAACCCAGCTCATCGCCGTGGATTTTCCTGCGCAAGGGCCGCCTGTGATAACAATTTTTGTAACGTCCACTTTGTTTTCTTCCTCTCTCCTATTAAGCAATTCATCCACGCTGATATGAAACAGCGCAGCGAGCTTTCTAATCATATCTATGCTTGGCTTTGCTTTGCCGACTTCCCACTTTGACACCGCCTTGTTGGTTACGCCGACCTCGGCGGCGAGCTCCGATTGAGAGAGCCCTGCTCTGCTCCGCAACTCAAAAATATAATTCCCGAATTTGTAATCGTTCATTGGCATTTCCTCCTTTCATCTATTATTATACTGACTATAATTTTAAATACAAGATGTTAACTATCGAATAGCGGTAGAATATCTAAAATTTTCTGCGGTTTAGTTATATGCCGACGCCCGAATAGCTTTGCAAACCGTAATTTTATTCTCTGCTTATAATATCCTTATTCTACCACTAATCAAAAAGCATAGCAATAGCCCGCTGCATTTTCACTTTACGGCATTCACATCGCAGCCGCAAAAAAACTGCACCCCGCAAACTACTGAGTGCAGCATTTTGTTTTTACTCCGTAAAGTTTTCCTAATCCGCCGACAGCATTTTCAGCACGGCAGAAAACATCGTTTTCTTTGTTTAATGCGACGCAGATTTTGAACAGTGCTACAACAAATGCTAAAAACGCACCAAATACCGAGGACTCCCTCAGCAAACGCCACGAGAGTTCTCCAAAAACTGCACAACGGTCGGCTCTGCCGTCCGATGTTCTTCGCGAGCCGTCCACCAAAGGACGGCTCGCTTTTACCTGCTTTCAATAATCACCGGTGTTTTTTCAATAAAAAATCCCCTTGCCAAGGCAAGAGGATAACTTTCTTTTAATTTATTCAAAGATTCTTTTTGAGGTAATATCTGCAATGCTTTGCCGGACAATTCTCTAACACACCAAACACTTCATAGCCATGCTTTTCGTAAAACTCCTTTGCCTGAAAATCAAAGGTATCGAGGTGTATCAAATAACATCCTTTTTCTTTGGCAGTGTTTTCAACCTCGACAAGTAGCCTTGCGCCAAACCCTTTACCTCGATAAGTTTCGTTAACCCAAAGCGTATCAATATAAGCAACATTCCAACAGTACATTTTTGCAACACAACCGGCTATAATTTTTCCGTTATCGTCGGTTATCTTTTTGTCAAGTATATCAAACAGCACATTCTGTTCGGCAGGAACTTTGGAAAGGTTATATTCTACAAGTCTGTCAATGATATAATCAGCGTCACCTTGTTTGCAGTTTTCAATTTTGAAATTCATATTAACCTCTTTTTACAAATATCAAATGATGGAAGAAAGCAATCTTTTGAAAATCTGGATCTTGAGATACCTTCATTTCAATGTCGATCATCTTTTTCTGCCATTCTTCATCTTTTTGAATCTCTTGATTCTGTTGTAATTCCCAAAAGGTTCTCAATCCAAAGATTTCTTGCAAAACAAAACCGTTGCACCATTTGGCAATATCCTTGCCGTCGTAGTAGTTGATTATACCAAATTGTTGGGCATTACTATTGTGACCGTTAAGGAGATTGTTAGCTTCATCAAAGTTGTTTAGCAAAACTACCATTTGCATAACTCTGCCGTTGCGGTTGTGCTTGACGATAGAAAGTTTACCATTTGGTTTTAACAAACGGTAAAACTCACCGACAATTATTTCTCGGTCATTAGCGTATTCCAAAACATTATGACAAAAGATATAATCAAAGGATTCGCTCGGCAGCTTTTTCAATTCGTCTGTACTTCCGATAATTTGCCGATAGCCGTTTGTATTCACTTGCTGAGCAAGCATATCCTCGGAAGGCTCAATCGCAGTTACTTGATTGTCGGCGGCGAAATGATCGGCTGTAATACCTGTCCCGCTTCCAAAGTCAAGAATCATTTTTTCTTCTAATGCGCCTACTTGTTTCCAAATGATAACTTTTGCGAGTTTCTCCCAAACGGGAATTTGATTCAGCATATTAAGCTCCTATTACTTTTTATCTAATAAACGGATATTGTATTTTATCATTGAGCAGTTCAGAATAAGCATTTACTTTTCTGAATGTGTTTCCCATCATTTCGCGCTCACGATATGCACGAATTTTGTCTATATCAAAATCAGCGTAAAACAATCCTTCTGCATCCGCATCAGGAATAAACAGCGTATTGTCAACACATTCGCCGTTTCTGTCCCAGCAAATCGGACTATAGGCACAGGAATTACCGGCGTTCTTGCCGTTGGGATTTGCCATAGCCACGCCGCACATATTCTCGTATGCTCTGGTTGACAGAGCTTGCAAGCGAGGGCGCATGCTGCCGCAATCGTTAGGTACCAGAATAATCTCCGCACCCTTTAGCATTAAAATTCTTGCGCTTTCGGGATATTCCCGGTCATAACAAATCATGATACCGATTTTTACACCATCGAAATCACATACTTTGAATTCTGTTCCCGGTTCTAACACTTTTTCATCGGCAAAGTCACAGGTATGTACCTTTGCATATTTCATCAAAATCTTTCCGTCTTTGCCGATAACAAACGCAGTGTTTTGAGGATAACTTTTTCCTTTTGACAAAGCAGTCGCAACAAGCCCGATACCTAATTCTCCTACCTGTTCGCAAAGCGAAGACAAATCACCTTCCGTAATCGCCGAAGAATTATCAATCGTCAGGTCGTAGCCTGTGATAAAGCACTCCGGCAGCAAAAGAATATCAGCACCTTCTTGTTTTGCTTCTGACATATACTTAATTATCGTTTTGATATTGTTTTCGTATTCACGATTAACTGAACGCATTTGCAAAACAGCTACTCTTAAAACCATTGCTATCACCTCTGACTTCTTTTTATTATTTTACCACGAATCAAAAGCTATGGCAACATCAACTCGCGCATTCATATTATGGCAGCCACATCGCAGCCGCTGAAAAATATTGAAAAGACGTGTGAAAATATCTGCGTTCGTGCAGTGGTCACAGACCACGGAAAATGCGTGTGAGTAGTGCGGCATAGTTTATCATAATAGCTTTACCTGTCGCGTGCGAAAGCAGTATGTTTCCGGACAAAATCTTTTAAAAAGACTTGCGATAGCTTCAAGTTTTCTGTTAGAACGGCTTGCATTTTTCATTGTCTGAAATCTCCTTGTTTTTTGATGTGTTTTTTGTTTTCTTATCCACATCTTACATGGAGATTTTATTTTTTGCAAATTTCACGTTCTATAGGAATGCTTACATAATGATTTGACGCGGCTTAAGCTATGCCGCCTTATTTTCTCTTCTTTTTCTTGTAGAAACTGACAAAAGCAGTGTTATTGCCGCGCCCAGAGCGAGACCTGCCACAGCACCGATTGCCAGTGAGCCGCCCGAGAAGGTTAAGCCCATTCCGATCTTTACCTCGCTGATATACTTTTTCCCGCGCCGTCTGCCGCCGAGGCGACAACCTGCGTCGGACCCAGCACCAGCATTGTCATGCAAAGCAGTGCCGAGGTGAAAATCATTAGCAGTTTTTTTCATAAAATTACCTCCGTTTGTTGTATATTTGCAGAAATAAATTATTTCATTATCATAATAACACACATAGAGGGGCATTTGGGGGACAAATAAGCTCGATTTTGAAAATTATTTAGTTTTTTATGGCTTGCTGTAAATGATTCCTTTATCAAAAGAGATTTCATATGTGCAGAATAGCTAAATATAAGAT
>CAMNHG010000013.1 GCA_946539105.1 uncultured Clostridia bacterium
ATTTTGCCGATTCTGCACGCGCCGTCAAGCAGGCTGTATTCGGTATGAACATGTAAGTGCGTAAATGACATTTTGCCGCCCCCCACATTATTAATCTACTGTTGCGTTGATTTTGCCGTCCTGCATAATCAGCGTGAATTTATCTCCGCTTTTTAGCTGAGCGGATTTTGAGATAATCTCTCCGTCCTTTTCGGCGATTAAGTAACCGCGTTTGAGCACCGCCAAGGGGCTTAGCTCCTCGGTTTTATCCGCAAGGCGGAGGATGTTGTTGCATTTGTTGTCAATATTTTTCTGAACAGCCTGCCGGGCACGAATTGCCGCCAGCTTATAGCTGTTAATGTATTTTTCCTTTTGCTTATCGGGAGAAACCGCCTCGGCACGCTTTTGCAAAAGCGACAGGTTGAGCCTGTAATTATCGAGCTTGTGACTCAGCTTATAAATCAGAGATTTTCTGAGGTTGATATATCTTAGCTTAAGCTCCTCGATGTCCGGAACGGCAAGCTCCGCCGCCGCTGACGGCGTGGGAGCGCGCAGGTCGGAAACAAAGTCACAAATTGTGAAGTCGGTCTGGTGGCCGACAGCGGAGATTACGGGGATTTTGCACTCAAAAATTGTCCGCGCAAGCTCCTCGTTATTAAACGCCCACAAGTCCTCGATTGAGCCGCCGCCCCTGCCGATGATAATTACGTCGCAAAGGCTGTGTTCATCGAGCGTTTTTACAGCATTTATCAGCTGTTTGGGTGCTTGCTCTCCCTGAACGAGCACCGGGCACATCACAACGTCAATGCGCGGATATCGCCTGTAGAGCACGTTCTTGATGTCCTGTACCGCCGCGCCCGAGGGTGAGGTTATCACGCCTACGGTCTTGGGCATTTTGGGAATAGGCTTTTTGTATCTTTTGTCGAACAGCCCTTGCTTTTCGAGCTTTTCTTTAAGCTGTTCATAGGCAAGGTTTAGTGCTCCTACGCCGTCGGGCTGCATATTTTCTATGATAATTTGGTACGAACCGCGCGGCACGTAAAGCTCGATTCTGCCTACGCAGAGCACCTTTTGACCGTTTTTCGGCTCAAAACGCAGCCGCTGTGCCTGATACTTGAAAATCACGGCTGAAATTACCGCCTTGCTGTCCTTAAGCGAAAAGTAAATTCCCGACGGATAACGCCCGAGGTTTGAGATTTCGCCCGACAAAAAGACAGTTCTGAGTGCAGGCTCGCCCTCGATAAGCGATTTTATGAAGTTTGTTACCTGAGAAACGCTCAGGACGTTTGGTTTTTGAACGTCAGGTGTGTACATTGTTAAATTTCCTGTAGCATAACAGCGCGGTACCTGCGGCGTTGTCGGAGGAAAACTCCGGCTTTGCGAATACCGCGTTATATTTTTCTGAAAAAGAATTATTAATTATAGTGTTCGACATCACTCCGCCGGCGTAAACCACAGGCATTTTGCCGTGCTCGGCGAGGATTTTGTCGGTCATTTCTTCAAGCGTTCTGCGGATATACTCAATGCAAAACGCAGCTGTATATTCAGGGCTTTTTCCGCTTTTTATATGCTTTTGGCAGAGGTTTTCAACTCCGCTGAGGCAGCAGTCAAAGCCCTTTAAGGTCGGTTTTACCTTGATTTTTTCGGTATTTTCAAGAGCGAGTTTTTCAAGCTCGGGACCGCAGGGGAACTTTAAGCCGAGCATAAGACCCACCCGATCCACTGCCTGTCCGGCGTTGAGGTCAAGCGTTTTTGCAGCAGCTTCAAGGCTAAAGCCGCAGCCGTTGCCCTCGGCTATTACCGCCTCGGTAGTGCCGCCGCTGACGTGAAAGGCGAGGAATTTTTTGTCGAACAAATCATCTCTGCCGGCACTGAGCAACGCAGCCGAAATATGCCCCTCCTGGTGCGAAAACTCAAAGCACGGCACCTTCAGCGCGGCAGAAATAATTTTTGCCGTGTTCAGACCAACTGAAAAACACGGCATATATGAGCCCTCCACAGGTCGCGGTCTTGACGACGCGCCTACCGCGGCGATTTGCTTTGTATCGACGCCCTTTACAAGCTCCTCAAAAAGCGAATGGAGCTGTGCCGTGTGGTGGAACACCGCGTCGCTCTGACGAAGTCCGAGCTGTCCTTCTTTGACAGGCAGGAGTTTTTTGCACTGAATTACCGTATTTGACTCGCTGTTATATAGGGCAACCGAGGTTGTGTAGTTTGATGTGTCAATCCCCAAAAACAGGCTCATTTCGCGCCCTCTTTGTCCCTTACAACCGAACCGAGGATTCCGTTGATAAAGCCGCTCTCGTCGATTGTGTACTTTTTGGCGAGCTCTACCGCCTCGTTAACCGCAACGCCGTCGGGGATATTGTCGAGGTACATAATCTCGAACACCGCAAGGCGTAAAATAGCAAGTGACGGCTTGGAGAGTCTGCGCAGGGTCCAGCCTTTTTTGAGCTTGGAGGAAATTACAGAATCAATTTCGTCGCGCTTATCCTCAATTCCGGAAACTGCCGCCTGAGCGTAGGCGCATACTCCGCCCCTGAACATCTCTGCGTTGTCGTCGATTGTGGCTTCGAGCGGTTCGTCGTCAAAGGATTTTGAGAACAAAAGCATAAACGCCTGCTCGCGCATTTCGCTCCTTGTCAGCTTAACATCTTCTTTACACATATTATCCCAACTTTACATTTTTATTCAGTATATATTATAGCATAACAGGGCATAAAAGTAAAGCGGAGAATAATACCGATTGTTTTCATTATTTTATTTATCATATCGCCGTTGACACGTAATTTATTACGTGTTATAATATGTAATAAAGGGGAGATAATTATATGAAAAGCTATTCTTCGCGCGAGGTAATTAAGATACTTAAAGCCGACGGCTGGTATGAGGTTGCCTGCGTAGGCGACCATCACCAATACAAACATCCCGAAAAGCCGGGCAGAGTTACCGTTACCCATTCGCGTAAGGACTTCCCCTTAAGAACTCTTAAAAGCATAGAAAAACAAGCAGGCGTAAAATTTGAATAACGCCGGTATTTATATAGTTTTGGAGGTATCACAATGAAAGACAGATATTCATTTATTGCTGTTGTATATACAGATGATGACGGCGTTTCCGTTGAATTTCCGGATTTGCCCGGTTGTCTCCCCTGCGCTGAATCAATAGACGAAGCCGTTGAAAACGCGCGCGAGGCTTTAGGGCTTCACCTTTGGGGAATGGAGCAGGACGGCGAAGCTATCCCCAAGCCTTCTACCATAAAAGAAATTCAGGTTGATGAAGGCGGTGTGCCGATGCTTGTTGACGTATTTATGCCGCCGTTTCGCGACAAGCTGCAAAACCGCTTTGTCAAAAAAACGCTTTCTCTGCCTGCTTGGCTTGCAGACCTTGCGGATAAGGACGGTGTAAACTGCTCAAAGGTTTTTCAATCCGCGTTAATTGATTACCTGGGTGTAAACCAAAAATAAATCATAGTAAAAGCCGCTCCTTCCGGGGCGGCTTTTTTCTTTATTAGAAGTATAGATGGTATCAAAAAGCTCTTGCTTATGCCCCGACGATCGAGATATTCTCATACGCAACGTCGTAGTGCGATACAACCGCGTCGTCTATAATCAGGACGGAATTGTCGTTAAGCTCGTTTTCGGGGACTATTACCGACACGCCCTCGTCGCTGATATAACACAGGCAGTCCGAAAAGCCCTTCGCCTTGATTATGCTCTCGATACTGTCCTGGATTGTAAAGCTCTTTAAAATCTTCTCCACGTTCTTTTGAGCCTCGGAAACCTCTGCTTCCTCTGCGTTTTCGAGGTCAAATATCTCCTTTGCCTCGTCGAGGATTTTGTCCTGAGTGCTCTGGCGTTTTGTCCGCTCGGCGGCAAAAAAGCTCTGCTGCTCCTTTGACTGCGCCGCGGTCTGCCTGGCTTCGTCAGCGGTTGCCGCAGCCGTCGCGTTGACGTATGAAGCCGCGCCGAGCTCCTTAACGCTTGTATTGTTGTTTGTGGTAAACTGCCAGTTAACATACACCGCCGCGCCTAAAGCAAGGACAAGTGCTGCCGCAATTACGTACTTTTTTTGAAATTTCATAATACTACCGACCTTTATTCTGATAATTTTGTAATACATACTTTTGCTGCCGAAATGTCAAGGGCTTTTGTTACCGCTTGGGTTACGCGCTCAACAACAATAGGATCGTCACCGCCTTCGCATACGACAAGCACGCCTCTGATAACAGGCTCTACTTCCTTGGTTTTTGTTGTGCTGTCCTTTAAGTAAACTTTTTCTACGCTGTTTTCCATTGTCAGCATTACCTTTGCATCGCCTACGCCCTGAATATGGGTGATCAGCGATTCAAGGCTGTTTTCAATTTGCTTGCCGTATTCCTCTGTCGAAATAACATCAGTCCTTTCGTTCCCGTGTGAGCCGGGATTTATGTAATTTGATAAAAATATAAGCGCGATACCGGCGATTCCGCAGATTATTATAATTTTGCGGAGCTTGCCGCTGTCAAAAATCTTTTTAATCCGGTCTGTCATTTTTGCTTCCTATTCCGTAATAATGTTCGGGGTGATTCCGAAATTCTGAGTGGTAAGCTCAAGTATCTTATCCGTCTGCGTACAGGTTTTATCTATATATATGCCGATACGTGAGATAATTATGCTGTTGTCGTGCTTTACGGATAAAACAACTTCTACGCTTTCGGGGTAAATGCCGTTTTGATTAAGCAGAGCCGTCAGCGTATTTTCGAGGTTTTTTCGCGTTTCGGCAACGATTTGGCGGTTATACTGAGCTTCGTCCACAGTTGCGGATTGAACGACTGACTGATTGCTTTCGGAAATTTCTTCCCTTATGCCCTGCACTGCCGACTTTACCGGGAAAATCAGCGAACACACCATAAACGCTCCGAGTACAAGGTTTAGCACCCTTTTTACCGATCCGTCGCTAACGAAGTTGGAAACCAGCGCGCAGATTAATGAAGCGCAACAGACAGACACCGCTACCGCGCCTAAGCCGCTCATACTCCCCCTCCGCCGATTAAAAACACCATGGCGGCTGATATTATGAACACAGCGGCAATACTGAGCAAAACGGCGATAAGTACCGAGAAAACCGAGCCTATGTTATCGAGCAAAACCGCGCTTTGGTTAAGTCCCATTACCTCTGCCGCGGCTTTGCCTGTTTTGAGCGAGAGCGACCAGAGAAGGCAGTTTATCAGTATCGGCAAAAAAGTAACGCCGACGGCGATTATCACAAAAACTCCCAAGCCCGATTTTAAGAGCGAAACACTGCCCGACACGGTACGGTACGCTTCCGAAAGTGCGGAGCCTACTACGGGTACAAACGAGCTAAGCGCGAATCGCACCGTCCTGCCCGATACGTTATCGAGCGAGCCTGAAAGCACCTGCTTTATTCCGAGGACGGAAGTAAAAACTGTCATCACGAACGCCAAAATCCACTTGAACGCCTTTGAGATAAACGACGTAAAGCCGTTTAGATTTATGCCCGGCGAAAGTCCTCCCGATATGCCGATTCCCAAAAACATATTCAAAAACGGCACAATTATCCTTTGCGCGGTCTGCGCTACCCCCTGCCCTGCCGCGATTACCGAGGCGCAGTACGCCGCCGAGCCGAACGCCTGACCTGACGTGACCATCAGCGTTCCTGCAATCGGAACAAAGGCAAGCAAAAGGTTTGAAGCGTTCACAATTACATCGCACGCCGTATTTATCGCGCCGATTGACGGCGGCAAAACCGAACAGCAAATGCACAGTGCCGAGGCGGTGTTGAGAGTTTCGCCGATTTGAGGGCTGAGGGATGACTTATACGCGCTCAGCATTGAGCAAATAAGCAGCAACGCTATTATCGAGATTAAACCCGACAGCGGAGATTTTGAGCTGTCCGCGGCTATATTTTCAATCTCGCTCATAATATTTTCAAAGCTCAAATTTGACAGAGCGTTTGCGTCGGCACTGTCAGCTCCGATACTGAGCATATGCTCCCTCGCTTCGTCCGACAAGCTGCCGTAAACCTCTGAAAAATCATATTCGTATTCCTCCGCGCCGACAGTCAGGGCGGATATATTCACAAGCGCGATCAGCACTGTTAAAATTGACAAAAACTTTTTCACGTCTTACCTGTTAAATAACTCCATTACTGTGCCCAGAATATCCGAATAAAGCGGCAACGCCGCGATTGTTACCAGAATTTTGCCCGTGAGCGTTACTGTTCCCGCAAGCGACGTACTGCCCGAATCGCGGCAGACGTTGGCGGTAAATTCCGTGACCAGACAAATGCCGATTACCTTTAGGAGAATTGCGATATAGCCTGTGCTTATACCCGACGCGGCGGTGATTTCGCTGATTCTGTCCGTAATTTGAGCGACGTTTGAAAACAGCGAAAACAATATCACTACAGACGCGCAAAGCCCGAGCATTACGGCGATTTCAGCGTTTTTCGGCTTTAGGGTAAGGGCGATTATCACCGCGGCGACCGATAACGCGCAGACCGAAACTATGCTCATCAAAAGTTAAACAGCCGCTTGATAGTCTCGAACAGCGAGCTTATCTGCGTGATTATCATTGTCAGCACCACAATCAGCCCGGCAAGCGTTGTGAGCATTGCCTGTTCCTCTCTGCCGCTCCTGATAAGCAGCTGGGAGAGCACCGCCACGATTATTCCGACAGCCGCGATTTTGAAAATTAACTCTACGTCCATTTAAACCTCTTTATTCTTTCAGAGAATAATAATTGCCGTTGAAATTCCGCCGAACAGCCCCAACGCCCTGTATATTCTCGACTTGTCCTTTAGCGCGGCTTCGCACTCGCTTAATCTGTTTTGGAATACTTCACGGTACAGCTCCAGGTGCTTTAGCTGACCTTCAATGTCCGTTGCGCCGAGCACTGAACCAAACTCCAGCAATAATTCTTTATCAGAATTATTAAAACCATATCTTTTCGGAACGGAGTTCACCGCATTCTCCCAAAATGCCGTAAACGGCACACAGTTTTCGGAAAATTCAAAAATATCCAAGCCCGAGCCCTTCGCGCTTGAAATAACAAGCGAGAAAATATCCGCGCTGTTGTACCTGATTTGCGTTTGCAAAAGCGAGATAAACACGCAGAATTTATCGTAAAAACCGCGTCTGTTTTTCAGCCTTTGGGTCAAAATACAGCCTGTGAAAAATCCTGCCGTCACAATCAGCAAGCAGCCTGTCAGCTTAATTACCAAGCAAATCACCTGCCGTTTCTACCGAGCTTACCTCACCGGCGTTTTTGCGGCTTTTAAGGAAAACTACCGTGCCGAACGCGCCTGTTTTAAGCAACTTTACGGCGTTAGGCTTACCGAGAAGCTCAGCCTTGTTTTTGGCGTGAAGGGCGGCAATTACCGAAACTCCGCTGTTAACACAGCTTTCCACGGCTTTTAAGTCCTCCCCGGTGCCGATTTCGTCACAAATTATGTACTCGGGCGACATACACCTTAACGCCTGCTCAACCGCCTTATGCTTGGGATAACCGCAGAATACGTCGCACAAGCCGACGTCGTTTTGGTTTACTCCGCAAACAGGTGCGGCAAGCTCGCCGCGTTCATCTATTAATGAAATGTTTTTATTTTCTTTTATAGAAATATACCTCGCCATATCACGCAAAATCGTAGTCTTTCCCGAGCAAGGCTCACCGCAGATTAAAACGCCGTTTTTCATATTTTCAATTTGCGAAATCAGCTTTTCCGAACAGCCCTTTACCTCGCGTGCGATTCTCAGGTTAACCGAGCTTATATCACGGATATTCACGATTTTTCCCGAGTCAACTACAGCCGTACCGCACACTCCGGCGCGGTGTCCTCCGCTGACGGTCACAAAGCCGTTAATAATTTCATTTTGCACTGAGTAGACCGAGTAACGGCAAATACGGTTAAAGCTGTCTATTAAATCCGCCTTGGAAATAATAACAGCCTTGTCCGAAGGCTCCTGCAAAAGCAAGCCGTCATTTGCCGGAAAATAAACTCCGTTACGCGCGGAGATTGTAAGCGGACGGTTCAGACGCAGGCGGATATCAGACACATTTTGCGCGATAAACTCCATATTTTGCTCTAACACGCGCTTTACGGGCGGACTGAGACAGTTGACCGCCGGGAGCAGCTTTTTATAATTCATTTGCATAAAATTCCTCCGATGATTTATTCTATGCAGACAAGCATAAAAAAAGACCTTCCGAAAACGAAAGGTCTTAAAAAGTATTATTTTATTTAAGCATATCGAGAAATTCCTGCTCCGAAATTATATTTATTCCCAGGCTTTGAGCCTTTGTCAGCTTGCTTCCGGCGTCCTCGCCTGCCAATACATAAGTGGTCTTTTTTGATACCGAGGAGCTGGTTTTTCCGCCGTTTTCCTCGATTATTTTGCCTGCCTCGCTGCGCTTCATTGTCGGCAGGGTTCCGGTCAGCACAAAGGTCATTCCCTCAAAAACTCCGCCTTTTTTGCGTTGCTCGGAAGGCTTCATATCAAGCCCTAATTCTTTAAACCGGCTGATTAAATCGGCTGTGCCGTCGAGCGAAAAATAGTCCTCAAGGCTCTGCGCCATAATCTTTCCGAAGCCCTCGATTTTTTCAAAATCCTCCGCCTTGGCACTCATAATGTCATCAATCGTGACGAAGTTTTCGCAGATTAGCTTTGCCGCTTTTAGCCCGATATTGCGGATTCCGAGGGCGTAAATCAGGCGGTAAAGCTCGTTGTGCTTTGATTTTTCGACAGCTGATATTAGGTTATTAGCGGATTTTTCAGCCTTGCGGTCAAGCGAGCTGATATCTTCTGCCTTTAATCTGTACAAATCGGCAGGAGATTTTACAAGCCCCTGCTCGGCGAGCTGTTCAAGCACGGCAGGACCTAAGCCGTCGATATCCATAGCGTCGCGGCTGACAAAGTGGATAAGGTGGCGCATAAGCTGTGCCGGACATTCGGTGTTGGTGCAGCGGATTGCCGCCTCGTCGTCCTGAGAAACAGGATTTCCGCAGCTCGGGCAGAGCTTGGGGAACTCAAACGGCACGGCATTTTCAGCATGCTGTTTAACCGAGAGCACCTCGGGGATAATTTCGCCTGCCTTGCGGATAATCACGGTGTCGCCTACGCAGATGCCCTTTTCCTCGATAAAATCCCTGTTGTGGAGCGTCGCCCTGCTTACGGTTGTTCCGGCGAGCAGAACGGGCTCAAAAATTCCGACAGGGGTTAAAACACCGGTTCTGCCGACGTTTATTTCTACATCAAGCAGCTTTGTGGGCTTTTCCTCGGGCGGATATTTGTACGCCTCAGCCCACTTGGGGTATTTGGCGGTACTGCCCAAAAGTGCGCGCTGTTCAAAATCGTCAACCTTAACAACCGCGCCGTCGATTGCGTAGTCGTAGCTTCCGCGGTTGTCACCGATTCTCTGAATCTCCTCAATCGCTTCGTCGATGGTTGAGCAAACCTTGTAGAATGAGGTCGGGAAACCGAGCTCTGCAAGGTAATCAAGCCCCTGAACGTGGGAATTTATTGTAATTCCGCGCGCCTGCTGAATATTAAATACAAAAATATCCAAGCTGCGCTCGGCGGTGATTTTGGCGTTTTTCTGCCTGAGCGAGCCTGCGGCGGCGTTGCGAGGATTTTTGGCGATATTCTTTTCCTCGTTCTCCTCCTGCCGCTTTACAAGTGCCTCAAAGCTCTGAAAGGACATATAGACCTCTCCCCTGACTTCCAAATACTCGGGAGCGTTTGGGATGCGCTTGGGCAGGCTTTTGATTGTCATAAGGTTTTCGGTAACGTCCTCGCCTGTTACGCCGTCGCCGCGCGTAGAACCGCGGACAAACACGCCGTTTTGATATTCGCAGGAAACGCTCAGTCCGTCAAACTTAGGCTCTACAACGTACTTAACGTCAGGCGTAACCTCGCGCACCTTACGGTCAAAATCCCTGAGCTCGTCGTCGGAAAAACTGTCGTGCAGGCTCTCCATCGGCACTGCGTGAACGACCTGTGAGAACTTCTCCCCCGCGCTTCCGCCGACCTTGTTTGTCGGGGAATCCGCCTTTTTAAGCGACGGAAATTCTTCCTCCAAATTTTCGAGCTCGCGGAGCATTTTGTCGTACTCAAAGTCCGAAATCTCGGGCGAATCCTGATTATAATAAAGATTGTTGTGGTATTCGAGGGTTTTGGTTAGCTCCTCTACCCTGATTTTTGCTTCATTAATATCCATAATATCACCAATTATTTAGTGTATAATTCGGTTTTCACCGCAAACGTGGCGTAAAAACATACTCCGCCCCCTCCGCCGCCTTAGGGCGGCACCTCCCCCGTAACAAGTGACGGGGGAGGCTTTAAATTTGTTTTAATATCAATAATTTATATAAGTTTAGCGTCTTACTGCCGATGTGCCTTTTTCTCTGAGGAAGGTTGACTCCAAATCGGCAAGGTGCAGCTTGACCGCTAAGGGGTAAGCGTCGTACGCCTGGCTGATTGCGTTGCTGTTTTTGTCGCCGAACTCGCCCATATGCCAGCGGATTGCCATAGCCTCGTCGAGCTTCAGGCGCATTTTGCGCTCGATAAGGAACACGGATTTTTCGCCGTGACCGTAGGGGAACTGATCTTCGATTGCATAGTAGGGCACCTTTTCCCACTGACCTGTTTCCTCGTTCTTTACGTTACGGCTTGACACCTTATAGAACTGAGCCTTGCACAAATCGTGGAGCAGTGCGCAGATTGCGAAGCTCTCGATGCTGTCGGTCTCTTCGTCAAAGTGCTTTTCCATCATCGTATTAAAAACGCTGACAGAGTGCATTACCAGACCGCCCTCGCACGAGCAGTGGTAACGCGTGCTTGCAGGCGCGGTGAAAAAGTCGGTGCGCTCAATCCATTCGAGCAGCTCATCGGCACCCTTGCGGTTGATATACTGATTGTAAATCTCAATAAATTCTTCCTTGGCGGTCATAATTATGCCCTCCTTAAGCCTTATTAGTAAAAAGGGCACTCATTAGGAGTGCCCTGTTATGTAGCAAATTATTCAGCGGTTTCTTCTGCAGGTGCTGCTTCTTCAGCTGCTTCCTCTACAGCAGGAGCTGCTTCCTCGGCAGCTTCCTCTACTGCAGGAGCTGCTTCCTCGGGGGCTTCCTCTACTGCAGGGGCTGTTTCCTCGTGGGCTTCCTCTACAGCGGGAGCTTCTTCCTCAGCGGCTTTCTCAGCAGGAGCTGCCTTTGCCGGAGCCTGCTCGTCCTCGGGAAGGAGAGCTCTCATTGAAAGGCTAACGCGCTTTTTGTCGAAGTCGATAGCTGTAATCTTAGCCTTAACCTTATCGCCTACCGAAAGAACGTCGGCGGGCTTTTCAATTCTCTTGTTGGCAATCTGAGAAATGTGGATAAGACCGTCAATGCCGGGGATGATGTTAGCGAACGCACCGAAGGTTGTAAGACCTACGATTGTAGCGTCAACAACTGTTCCCTCGGGATAATCTCTCTTAAGAATCTCCCACGGATTGTCCTCGGCGTTCTTAAAGCCGAGAGAAATCTTCTTTGTCTCCTCGTTGATGTCCTTAACATATACGTCAACGGTGTCGCCGATGTTAACAACCTCTGAGGGGTGCTTGATGTGAGTCCATGAGAGTTCGGAAATGTGAATCATACCGAATACGCCGCCGAGATCTACGAACGCACCGTAGCTTGTGAGCGACTTAACAACGCCCTTATAACGCTTGCCAACCTCGCAGGTTTTCCAGAACTCCTCGCGCTGAGCGGCTCTGCGCTCCTTGAGTACGCTGCGGATTGAGCCGATTGCTCTCTTGTATCTTCCGCGCTGAGAAACCTCGATAAGTCTGAAATCAACGTCCTGACCTACAAGATCCTCGAGCTTCTCGTCACGTGAAGCTGTAGCCTGTGATGCCGGAATAAAAATTCTTACGCCGTTGTAAACCGCGATTACGCCGCCTTTGACTGCCTCAACAATCTTACTTGTGAGAATTTCCTGGGAGTCTACCTTATCCTGCAGCTCTTCCCAGCCCTTCTGGGCGTCTACTCTGCGCTTGGAAAGCATAATTGTGCCTTCCTGGTCGTTTGTCTTCATAATCAGCAGTTCAATTTCGTCACCAATCTTTACTACATCTTCAGGCTTCACGTTAGGATCGTTGGAAAGCTCGTTTACAGGAATAAAGCCTGTCTGTTTTCTGCCAACGTCAACCTGTACTTCATTAGGCGCGATGCTGATGACTGTACCCATTACCCTCTCATTAGTATTTAAATTTTTGAGGGATTCTTCAAGCAACTCCTCAAAAGATTCTTCAAAATTTGTTGTTTCACCGGATTTAATCTCTTCACTCATTGTATCCAGTACCTCCTTTATTATCCTTGCGGGTGTTGAAGCACCTGCAGTTACGCCTATTTGTTTTGCAGCGCGAACGCGAGACAAATCAAGCTCGTTTGCGGTTTCTATCAAAACCGTGTCGGGGCATTGCCTTTTACATATGTTAAATAGCTTGCCTGTGTTGGAGCTGTGACGATCTCCTATAACTATCATAAAGTCCGACTGAGCGGCGATAAGCTCCGCCTCGCTCTGCCTAACTGACGTAGCATTACATATTGTATCAAATATTTTTGCATTTGTACATACTTTTTTTATCTTTTTTACAGATTTTTTCCATTCTTTTGTGTCAAAAGTGGTCTGAGCGGCAACTTTTACCTGTTTATAATTCTTTTGAGGAATTATATCCAAAATTTTGTCCAATTCATCCTCGTTGTTGAAGGTGTAAAAGTCACCCTTGCAGTTGCTGATAATACCCTCAACCTCGGGATGTTCGGGGTTGCCTGCGACGAGCACAACGTCGGTTTCGGGATTTGCCTGCGACACAATGCGGTGGATTTTTTTGACAAACGGACAGGTGGCGTCGCGGTAGTCGATTTTCTTTGCGTTAAGCTCGTCGATTACCGATTTTTTAACTCCGTGCGAGCGGATGACGAGCGTTTCGCCTTCCTTTAGCTCGTCGATGTTTTCTATCGGGCGGCAGCCACGCTCCTTTAGTTCGCGGACTACCTCCATATTATGGATAATCGGTCCGAGGGTACAGACCCTTGCCCCCTCGCCTATTAAATCGTTTACAATAGTGATTGCGCGGTTCACTCCGTAGCAGAAGCCTGCGGAATCAGCCTTTCTTATAATCATTAAGGTCCTGCTCCCTCATCTTTTTAATCTCGTCCATAATCTTTGACGTGCCCTTTTTAAGCTCGCGGCGGTCGCCTGCCGTGGTAAGTCCGAGCTCTTCGGGAGACATCGGCTTGCCGAAATGGATTACCCTTTTGGCAAAGGTGTGCTTAGGGTTGCCGACGATTGTAATGCACGCCGGAACAACAGGAACCTGCATTTGCTGTACAAGCAAAGCGCAGCCGCTGCGCGGACGCATAAGCTCGCCTGTCTTGCTTCTGCCGCCCTCGATGAAGATTGTCATTGCGTTGCCCTCGCGGATAATATCCTCGCCGGTTTTAATCGCCTTGCCGTCGCCTGCACCGCGCTCAACCGGGAACGCTCCCAGTGCCCGGATTACCGCGCCTGCGAATTTATTTTTGAAAAGCTCGATTTTCGCCATAAAATACAGCCTTCTTTTAATGCAGAGCCCGAGCAATACGGGGTCTGAAAAAGACAGGTGGTTGCAGGCGAGGATAAAACCGCCCTCCTTGGGGATATTCTCGCTTCCGATATTTTTATAGCGGTACAACAGCTTATACGCCGGCATCAGAATAACCTTGCCGATTGTATAAAGTATTTTTGACTGAGCCATCAGATTTTCTCCTTTATAACAGAAATGATTTTTTCTACGCTCTGCTCAAAATTAAGCTCTGTGGTATCGACAATAACACAGCCCTCGGCAGGCTTTAAGGGTGCTGTCGCGCGGTGAGAATCGTTATAATCACGCTCTTTAACATCGCTTAAAATATCATCGTAGTTAACGTCCATTCCCTTTTCAACAAGCTCCTTATATCTGCGCTGAGCCCTCGCCTCGGGTGAGGCTGTCAGGAAAATTTTGACCGAAGCGTCGGGAAGAACGACCGTGCCGATGTCCCTGCCGTCCATAATTACGTTGTGGGTTTTTGCCATATTCCTCTGTAAATCGAGCAAAAACGCCCTTACCTTGGGAATTGCTGAAATTTTTGAGGCGGTCATTGAGGCTTCGGGTGTGCGGATAAAGCCCGACACATCCTCGCCGTTTAGAAGGACAATCTGCTTGCCCTTTTCGTTAAAGGTCAAGTCAACCTTTGTCTTTGCCAAAAGCGCGTCAACCTCGGGAGAATCGACGGGTTCAATGCCGTCGAGCGTTGCGGCGTAGCCGATGGTGCGGTAGAGCGCGCCCGTGTCCACGTAAATATAATCGAGTTCTTTTGCCGCGCGTTTTGCGATTGAAGATTTACCTGCTCCTGCAGGGCCGTCAAGTGCTACTGCTATATACATAATATAATCCCTTTCCGTTATTATTATAAATAAGCTGAGTTTTGCCCGGCGAGCCTGCCGGTGCTCCACGCGATTTGCAGATTAAAGCCGCCTGTGTAAGCGTCGCAGTCGATTACCTCGCCTGCAAAGTAAAGTCCGCTTATCAGCTTACTTTCCATAGTTTTTGGGTTAAGCTCCGAGGTTTTTACGCCGCCTGAGGTTACAATGGCTTCCTCAATCGGGCGGAAGCCGCTGATTTCGACCGTGAAGCCCTTTAGGATTTCACAGAGCGCGCGGCGTTCCTCTTTTGTGATGACGTTGCATTTTTTGTCAAAAGGCACGCCCCAACGCTTAAGCACCGGAATGATAATCTTCCTCGGCAACAGCTTTGAGAATGAGTTTGAAACGTCCTTGTTCGCGTTTGCTATGAACTCGTTTTGAAGCCGCTTGTCGAGATGAGCAAGGTCGAGTGCGGGTTTGAGGTCGATCACCGCGGTGTATTCGCCCTTTTGAATATCCCTGATGTGCGAGCTTGCCGAGAGAACCATCGGGCCGCTTATGCCGAAATGAGTAAAAAGCATTTCGCCGAAATCTGAATATACTTCTTTTTTAGAATTATTATCTGCTATTTTCAAGCCGACATTTTTCAGTGCCAAGCCCTGCATTGACTTACATTCGCCGTCGGGACTCATCAGCGGTACGAGCGAGGGCTTAAGCTCGGTAACGGTGTGCCCTGCCTGCTTTGCCAGCAGATAGCCGTCGCCTGTCGAGCCTGTCAGAGGATAGCTTTTTCCGCCGCAGCAGACTATAACGCTGTCGGCGTAGTATGTATTTGCCTCACACTTTACTCCTGCGATATAGCCGTCCTCAATAATCAACGCCTTTGCCGTGTCGTGTACAATTTTAACTCCGCTGTCCTTTACAAAGCCGTAGAGCGTATCTACAACGTCAACCGCCTTGTCGGACACGGGGAACACTCGGTTTCCGCGTTCGGTTTTGAGTTCAAGACCTAAGTCTTCAAAAAAGTCCATAACGTCGGCGGTGGAAAAGTTGTTAATTGCGGAGTACAAAAACCTGCCGTTGACGGGTACGTTATTAATAAAGGTCTGGTTGTCACAGTTGTTTGTCAGGTTGCACCTGCCCTTGCCGGTTATCATAATTTTTCTGCCGACCTTGGGGTTTTTCTCTATCAGCGTAACGCCTGCGCCGAGCTGTGCGGCTGTTCCTGCCGCCATCAGACCTGCCGCGCCTGCGCCGACTACTATTACTTTTTTACTTGTCATCGGGTTTTTTCTCGTTCTCGTCGTGGCTTGCGTAAACGTCCTCGCGGTTCCAAACCTGTTCGAGCTCGCGGAAGGTTTCGGTAACCTCATCCTTTTTCTTAAGAACCGTGGCGACAATCAGCGCGTTGATAAGGCTGAGCGGAGCTACGAGCGAATCTACGATTGAAGCCATATCGCTGCGCGCGATAAGCACTGAATCCGCCGAGCTGATGAGCGGAGAAGCCATACTATCGGTAATCGCGATTGAATGCGCTCCGCGGCGGCGCGCAAAGTCCATAGCCTCTATCGCCATTTTGCTGTAACGCGGAAATGAGATTCCGATGATTACGTCGTCGCTGGTCATTCTGAAAATATTTTCATATGTGGTTGTCGCGCTGGTGGTGTTTATTACTATAACGTTGTTGTCAAAAATCAGCTCAAAATAGTACGCCAAAAAGTTCGCGATCGCGGCGGTTGAGCGCACTCCGAAGATGTAAATCCTCTTAGCCTTGCAGATTTCGTCAACCGCGCGGTCAAAGTCCTCGTGCGAGGTTTCCTCAATCGTTCTGCGGATTTTCTCGATATCCTGATTAAGCACGCTGTCGAGAACGTTGTTGTTGCCGATACGGCTCGATGTAACTTCAATTCTCTGCACCGAGGTCAGCTTGTTGCGAATCATCTCCTGCATAGCCTTTTGCAGCTTGGGGTAGCCGTCGTAACCGAGCTCTGTTGCGAATCTTACAACCGTGCTCTCGGAAACGCCTACCGTTTCGCCCAGCTTTGAAGCGGTCATAAACGCCGCCTTATCGTAATGCTCCTCAATGTACAAAGCGATTCGCTTTTGTCCCTTTGAAAAGCTGTTCATCATCAAATCTATTCTTGTAAGAAGATGTGTAATCATTTACTTACTCCCTAACTTTTTAGTCTGACATTCATTTTATCACATCGTCCTGCATTTTTCAATAATTTTGCAAGTAAAATACAAAATTTTAATAATATTTTTGAAATTAGCGGCTGTTTATATTGCAAAAATAAGGCAATTATGGTAAGATTATCATATTAAGATACTAATTTGCATTAGGAGAATATGATGATTGCGATAATTGACTACGGCGCAGGCAATATCCGGAGCGTCAGCAAGGCACTGAAACACATCGGCTGCGACTGCTTTATCACCAACAAAAAGGATGAGATTTTATCTGCCGACGGCGCGGTTCTGCCGGGCGTAGGCTCGTTCGGAGACACCGTTGACAGCCTTAATAAATACGGAATTAAAGAGGCTGTTATCGAGTTCATAAACAGCGGCAAGCCGTTTTTGGGAATCTGCCTTGGCTTGCAGCTCCTTTTCCCCGGCAGCGAGGAAAGCAAGGGTGCTGAGGGCTTGGGAATTTTTGACGGAACGATTACCAAAATTCCGAGCGGCGAGGGCTTAAAGATTCCTCATATGGGCTGGAACAGTTTGAAAATCACAAAGGACAGCCGCCTTTTTAAGGGTATAGAGGAAAATCCCTACGTTTACTTTGTTCATTCGTACTTTCTGAACGCCGCCGACAAGAGCATTATCGCGGCTCAGACAGAGTACGGCGTTACGATTGACGCGGCAGTTGAAAAGGGCAATGTTTTCGCAACCCAGTTCCACCCCGAAAAGAGCGGAAACACAGGACTTAAAATACTTAAAAACTTTGTCGATATTGTAGGAGGTTAAAGATGTACGCAAAAAGAATTATCCCCTGCCTCGACGTAAAAAACGGCAGAGTTGTAAAGGGTATGAGCTTTGTAAACCTCGTTGACGCAGGCGATCCGGTGGAGTGCGCAAAGCAGTACGATGTTCAGGGTGCCGACGAGCTGGTGTTCCTCGACATAACCGCCTCGAGCGATTCGAGAAATATTACTATTGATATGGTGGAAAAGGTAGCGAATACTATCTTTATCCCCTTCACCGTAGGCGGCGGAATCAGGAGCGTTGACGATTTTAACGCGCTGCTCAGGGCAGGAGCCGACAAGGTATCGGTAAACTCTGCGGCGGTTCACCGTCCGGAGCTTATCAGCGAGGCGGCGTACAAGTTCGGCAGTCAGTGCGTTGTCGCGGCGATTGACGCAAAGCGCAGCGGCGGCAGCTGGGAGGTCTACGTTAACGGCGGCAGAACGCCGATGGGCATTGACGCGGTTGAGTGGGCTGTTAAGTGCGAAAGCTTGGGCGCAGGCGAAATTTTGCTGACAAGTATGGACGAGGACGGACAGAAAAAGGGATATGACCTTGAGCTCACAAGGGCGGTTTCCGAAAAGGTCGGAATCCCCGTTATCGCAAGCGGCGGAGCAGGAGCTTTGGAGCATTTTTACGACGCGTTCACCGTTGGAAAAGCCGACGCGGTTTTGGCGGCTTCACTGTTCCACTTTGGTGAAATCCCGATTCCCGAGCTCAAAAAATATCTTAATGAAAAGAACATACCCGTAAGGCTTTAATAATTTTACTTATAAAAAATAAACCTTGTTTGTCATAACGGCAAGCAAGGTTTTATTATACCTGTGTACATTTTAACTAAAATTTCCAGCTTGTTTTTGGATTGTGTTTTGATTATATATATGTTATAATTACTATGTATAGATATGTAAAGGAGGTTATACAATCTATGAGAGTAAAAAGTCTTAGCCGTATTCTGGCTGTGGTACTATGCCTGATGCTTATTGTATCGTGCATACCCTTCCAGGCTTCGGCTGAAACAATCCCCGAAACCGTTTCTATGACAGAGGGCGACGTAATTAAAGAGTTTGCCGCCGCTGACGCAGAATGTGTTTCTTCAAATCCTGATGTCGCGTGGGTTGACAATGACGGCAGCCTCAACGCGCTCAAAACCGGTACGGCAACAATTACCGTTGTGAACGGCGACGATACGACTGAGTACACCGTCACCGTATCAGATTACACCGACGGTTCGGCAGTTGTCGGTAATCTTAAGATTCTTGCCCGTTACAACGACTCAATGCAGTTCTATGACGGTCACGTTTATCTTATCTTTACATCATACCAGGACGGTGTGACAATCAACGTTCCCGACCTTTATGCAGCTTATACTATTGACGACCAATACTATAAGGACATTAACGAGGATATCGCGAACGGATCTAACCACACAGACAAAAATCCCGACAAGTACTTTACCTTCTCCGACAGCACAAAGTCTGTTACCCTTAACCGCGGAGAGATTGTTACTATCGGTATGTACCGCGACTTTGACCTGAGCGTTCCGCAGGCGGCTCTCGGTTCTATCAAGAACAGCTCCGCTTGGACAACGCTTGAAAAAGCAGGCAAGGCTGCGGCTGTTGAGACTATATTTAAGTTCCTCGACAGCCACGTAATTGACGCCTACCAGGCTGTTGAAAAACTCAAGGCTGCTTTTGACGAGGTAGGTCTTGACTACAACAAGGTACTCGACGGCGTTGTAGACGGCGGCGTTTGCTTTAACCGCGAGCTCTACAACCAGAAGCTCGAATGGGATCAGTTTGAGAACGTAACCTACGACCTCGACATCACACGCAACCAACTCAACCTTATGACAATGTACCTCGGCGGAAACAACGGCAAGTTCTCTATCCTCAAGAACAGCTGCGCTACAGTTGCCCTCAGAGCATGGAACGCCGCTGTAGGAACAAGAAACGGCGAGGACACCGCTTATAAGCTCACCTCGGTAAGCGACGGAATCTTTGAGTATATCGACGCTCCCAAGGGCGTTAGGGATAACATCAGAGACAGACTTCCCGGCTACTACCTCAACAATGCCGAGGGCGTTGCAGAGCCTGACGCGAGCTTTGTTGACGACACAGGCTATGTTTATGTTACCGCTCCCAAAAAGGTAACTCCCGTAAACTATGTTTACGCTGACGACACCTTCACGGTTGACGAAAGCAGAACAAAGCTTGCCGACCTTATGAACGCCGCGAAGGGCGATAAGGTAATCGACTACAACAAGGACGAGCAGACGGTTAATGTTACCGTTAATGTTTCGGGCGGCGGCAACAGAGGAATTATCTCCGGCGTTACCTTTGAGGTTAACGGACAGACCTTTGCCACTGATGAAAACACAGCTCTTAAAGACGGCGTTTGGTTCAAAACAAAGGTTCCTGCTGTTGAAGGCGTAAACTACTACGTAACAAACGGCACAAAGGTTCTGCCGAGCATTTACGAGGACGGCTACATCAGCTTTAAGGACGATTCGCTCCCGGCGAATTTCGTTATTATGTCAAGTGCCGACGAAGCAAAGAACGTACTTAACACAGTAATCGTAAACGGAGATAAATTATCACCGACCACAAAAACCGAGGTTTACTACAAGGACGGCGACAACAAGGTTATGCTCGACGCGTCCGGCGAGGTTCCGGCCGGCACTAAGGTCTTTGTTAAGTCAACCATCGGCAAAAGCGAATACAGCTACATTCTTACAGATGTTGCCCTTAACGGCGAGTCGTTCTTTAACGAGGAGAGCTTTGACAGCGAGGAAGGCGCGTACTTTGCGGTAATGCCCTCAAAGTATTCAACGCTTACCGTTAAGTATGAAAATGCATTGCTGACCGCGACCAAAAGAGATCTTATTCAGATTGAGGCAGGCGAAACAATTGACGCCGCTGACTTTGCGGAGCTCACCGTAAACGGCAGCCCTGTTGAAGGCAAGGTGGTATGGACTGCCTTTGACGGCAGCGACGCTGTAGAGGTTAACGGCAGCAAGCTCACTGCTCTAAAAGCAGGCAAGGCTATGGTTTTGGCAAGCTGCGAGGCAAACGATAATATCTCTGTAATCTACGATATAGAGGTTTATGAAAACGCTGAGGATATGGTGAAGTTCACCTTTGACGACAGCAGCAGAGAGACCATCTTTACATATGAGAATGACGGCGGTACCGTAGTTATCCCCTATTCCGGATACCTTTTAGAGAAGGGCTCAGAAGTAACAATTATACCTGTTCCCGAAGAAAGCAAGGCGGTATTCTGGATTACTGCCAACGATTCTTACGTAATGCCTAACGAAAAGCTGACGGTTAATACGGATACCGAGGTAAAGGTTCGTTACGCCGAGGCTGAAATGACCGGTATGCCCAAGGAAATTAAGCTCAACGCTAAGGGCGATACTTATCAGCTTAATGCGGCTGCCAAGTACACAGGCTTGTATAGCTTCGTTGCTCCGTATGATCAGAGCATTACATACGTAATCTCTGATCCTGTAATAAGCGTTGACGAAAACGGTCTTATCACCGTAGTCGGGGATATTCCCGAGGACGGCAAGGTAGTTTATGTTACCGCGTATGCCGGTTCAAGCGGCAACAGCGTATTCGCTCGCACAAAGGTAACCCTCGGCGATTACAAGGGCTCGCGCATTGTAGGTAAGATGACAATTTCCTCGCGCAGAATTACCGAGAAAGAGTTTATGTCGCACGGTTGTCTCACCTTCACAACCTATGAGGATGTGGACTTGAACACAAGCTACTACGACTACTACAGACCCGACGACAGATATAACGACCTTATGGTTGACTATATGAAGAATCCCGAGAAGTACACCTCGGATCCGGCTATTTACAACGACAACGATTTGGGCTTAGAGGACAGGATGTCTTACTTTACAACCAATCCCAAGGGCGCGAACTCAGAGCCTGAGAACATTTCGCTTGTTGCAGGCGAAAGCATTACCGTATCAAACTACGGCTTTGACCCGACAAACCTGATTGCTATCAGAAGAGCACTTGAGGGAAGTCTTTACAAGGACAGCAAGGAGACTCAGGAGCTTGTAAAGCAGATGAATTTGTACTCCGAAGGCAGCGAGGAATTTGACGGAGCAGTGGCATTTGACAGCCTTGTTGATACCCTTAAACAGATGTTTGCGGTATCAGGCTCAATGGGTTATAACCCTGCGGACGGTCAATCCGAGGGCGGTATGACCATTAACCGTGAAATATATAACCAGTTCAGACGCAACGATTCTCAGCTTCCCAACAACTACTACGAGGTTGAAATCACCGCCGACGAGCTCGAATTGATGAAAAGTTATCTTGCGAATCCCGAGAACAACCGCTACTCGCTCTTTAATAAGAACTGTGCTTCCGGCGCTGTTGATATGTGGAACACGACGCTTGCCGACAGACCCGAGTACAAGCTCAAGGCTAATTACACAACAATCGCCACCGAGCCGATGTCGCTCTACTTTGAGCTCGGTCAGATGGCAAAGAAAGACCTTGACGGCAAGGCAGGAACAGACTTTGTTCCCCACACCGTAAGATATACGGATGAAATTATTGATACCATCGAGAAGATTAAGGCAATCGGCGAGGTTGAGCTCACCGACGAGAGCAAGGCTAAGATTGACGCCGCACGCGAGGCTTACGAAGCATTAACCGACGGCGAAAAGGAACGCGTATGGAATTACGACGACCTTGTTCAGGCTGAAAAGGCATATGAGACTCTTAAAAAGGCCGAGGATGACGAGGAGCTTGCCGAGAATATTGCCGCGTTTGAGCAGTACAAGGCTGAGCAGATTGAAGCCGCAAGAGCTTTGGCACAGGATGACGATCCCGCACAGTGCGGTATTCTTATCGGATTTACCACGGTTCTTATGGATGACACCATCTACGATACCGATAAGACTCTTGACGAAAACAAGGCGGTTATCGACGAGACTATGGATTGGCTCAAGACCAACCTTGACAAAATCCGCAATCCCAAAGAGCCCGAGCCCGAGGTATTAATCGGCGACGTTAACAACGACGGCGTGGTTGACATTATGGATTCTATCCTGATTCAGAGAAGCACTTCCGAAGAGGTTGAGCTCGATGAAAGTCAGCTCTATGTTGCCGACGTTAACAACGACGGTCAGGTTGATGTTATCGACGCAATGCAGATTCAGAAGTACACCTCAGAAAAGATTACTGAATTTGACAAAAAGGCATAAACCGAAAAATTAACCGCATATATCAAAACAGCTGTTATCCGCTTAGGGTAACAGCTGTTTTTATATTCAATCAACAATAATTAAGATGTTAAAAGGGGTCACGTCATTTTGACCCGACCCCTGAAAAGTTATTAAATTAATTATCCGGCTGATATTATTAATTATCAGCTTCTTCCGCGCTGTCCCTGAGCTTTTTGCGCTTGATGACCTTAAGGCGGCTAAACTCCTCCCTATCCTTTT
>CAMNHG010000014.1 GCA_946539105.1 uncultured Clostridia bacterium
TTGCAAAGCAAATTTAGCTCCGAAGGAATTTAGCTGTTTCCGAAGGAAACAATTTCGCTCACCGTCAGGTGAATTTAGCTGCGGCGTAAGCCGCAATTTAGCTCTTCTTCACGCTGTCTTTTCCGACAATAAACTTAATAACAAAGAGTACTGCGAACATAAGAGCAACGGAGATTCCGAGAACTACAAATACGTTCTGTATAAAGCCCGAGATTAAGTATCCCACGGCGGCTACGCCTGCAACCGTCAGCGCGTAGGGCAGCTGGGTTGATACGTGGTTAACGTGATCGCACTGTGCGCCGGTAGACGCCATAATCGTCGTATCCGAGATAGGCGAGCAGTGGTCGCCGCATACCGCACCTGCAAGGCAAGCCGAGATGCAGATGATAACCATTGACGGAATGTTGCCGTCGGTAACGCCTGCGAGCTGTGAGCTGAACACGCCGGTAACAATCGGGATAAGAATACCGAAGGTTCCCCAAGATGTACCTGTCGCGAATGAAAGTCCCAGAGCGACAGCGAACAGCAGCAGCGGAAGCAGAAGCTGTACCGCGTGAGCGTTTTCTACGATCACCTTTACAAACTCAGCCGCGCCGAGATCCTTTGTGACCGCGTTGAGCGTCCATGCGAATATCAGTATCAAAATAGCGGGAACCATCTGCTTGAAGCCCAAAACAAGCGACTCCATACATTCTGTAAACTTGAGCACGCGGCGTATCAAATAATAGAATATGATCACTATCAACGCTCCTAACGAGCCGATAGCAAGGCCGGTCGAGGCGTAACAGTTAGCGAACGCGTCAATAATGTTTTCGCCCTCAAAGATACCGCCCGTGTAAAGCATACCGAGCACGCAAAAGCCGATGAGCAGGATAACAGGAAGAATTAAATCGATAACCTTGCCTCTTGAATGTGTGGGTTCGTCGTCCTCCTCATAAACGCTGTTGCGAGTTGTGAACAAATCGCCGTTCATAGCGTTGATCTCGTGAGTTCTCATCGGGCCGTAATCGGAGTTCGAGAACGAGATAAAGATTACCATAATCATCGTAAGAATAGCGTAGAGGTTGTAGGGAATTGTGCTGATGAAAAGCTGAATTCCGTTAACGCCCTCAACCGTGCCGCTTACCGCAGCCGCCCATGATGAGATCGGGGCGATAATGCAGACAGGTGCCGCGGTGGCGTCGATTAAATAAGCGAGCTTTGAGCGCGAGATCTTGTGCTTGTCCGTAACGGGGCGCATAACAGAGCCTACCGTAAGACAGTTGAAGTAGTCGTCAACAAAAATCAAAACGCCGAGCAGGAAGGTCGCAAAGCTCGCGCCCGCCTTAGACTTGATGTGCTTTGACGCCCATTCTCCGTAAGCGCGGCTTCCGCCCGCGCGGTTCATAAGCACCACAATCGCGCCGAGCACTACCAAAAATACAAGTATGCCGACATGACCGTAATCGTTGTTTTTAAGATCGACGTCGGCGATATTTGAGATTATACCGTCCTTTACAACGACGTTGATGATTCCGACAAAACCTGTACCCATAGATACAGCGTGAATGACCGCGCCGGATATAATACCGATGAACAGCGAGGAATATACCTCTTTTGTTATCAGCGCCAGACCGATCGCGATTATAGGCGGCAAAAGCGACCACAGCGAACCCATCGCCACGGCTTCCTCTCCCTCACCGATCTTTGTAACCGCCTGGGTGATCGGAGTCTGCGTAAAACAAAATATGATATACGCGACTATTATGCCGATGAATACCAGGTTTTTGACCAAAGTCTTTTTGTTCATTTTCTATCTCCCTCATTTAATTTTTTCCGAATCGACAAAATTCGGCAAAAGAACACAATTATTTTACCATATTAAAGTGATGAATGCAACGATTTTTAGTGCGCAGGTCTTTTTTTGTACATTTAAGACAAATAACCATACAAAGTTTTATTAAAAGCAACGGTGAAACGGCTTGTAAACCCTGAAAAACACGCTGATAATCAACACTTGAACAAACACCGAAACCGTGATATAATAAAATTTGGAATTTAAAAAATAATCTTTTGGAGATGATTATATGGAGTACAAGTTTTCAGACAGAGTTCAAACCCTTAAGCCCAGCGCGATAAGGGAGATTTTTAAATACGCCGCCGATCCGTCGGTAGTGTCGCTTTCCGCAGGCAATCCGTCCCCGGACGCCTTCCCTGCAAAGGAGATTGCCGAGATTTCCGCAAAGGTTTTGGCTGAAAATCCGATTTCGGTTTTGCAGTACAGCGTTACCGAGGGCTACGCTCCGCTCAGACAGCACCTGATGGAGTATATGAAGCAAAAGCACAACACCGGAACCGACAACGACGATATCCTCATCACCACTGGTGCTCAGCAGATTATGGATTTAAGCTCAAAGGCACTTGTTAACGAGGGCGATGTTGTAATCTGCGAGGCCCCGTCGTTTATCGGCTCGCTTAACACCTTCCGCAGCTACAACGCAAAGCTGGTCGGCGTTACCGTTGAGCCCGACGGTATGAGCACTGCCGAGCTCGAGCAAAAGCTAAAGGAAAACCCCAATGCAAAGCTGATTTACACAATCCCGAACTTCCAAAATCCCTCGGGCGTTACAATGAGCCTTGAAAAGCGCGAGAGAGTTTATGAGCTTGCAAAGCAGTACGGCGTGCTGATTATCGAGGACAACCCCTACGGCGATTTGCGCTACAGCGGAGAGTACCTGCCGAACATCAAGACCTTCGACACCGACGGAATTGTAATTTACGCCGGCTCGTTCTCAAAGGTAATCTCACCCGGAATGCGCGTTGCCTACACAATCGCGCCCAAGCCGATTTTCCAAAAGCTCGTTGTCTGCAAGCAGGGCAACGACGTTCACACAAATATCTGGTCGCAGTACGTTTGCGACGAGTTTATCACCAAGTACGACTTTGACGCGCACCTCGAAAAGCTCAGACAGATTTACACCAAAAAGGCGCAGTTCTGTATGGATTTGCTCGACAAATACTGCGCTCCGGCGATTACCTACAACAAGATTGACGGAGGACTTTTCATCTGGTGCGATTTGCCGAAGGACGTTGATATGCCGCAGTTTTGCAAGACGGCGGTGCTCAACAAGGTTTGCGTAGTTCCCGGCAACGCGTTTTTGACCGATGAAAACGACGAGTGCCATAGCTTCAGAATCAACTTCTCAACCCCGACCGACGAACAGCTTGAAAAGGGAATTAAAATTCTCGGAAAGCTCGCTAACGCGTAGCAGCTAAATTGTTTCCTTCGGAAACAGCTAAATTGCGGCTTGCGCCGCAGCTAAATTCGCCTTCGGCGAGCTAAATTGCCGCTTCGCGGCAGCTAAATTCACCTTACGGTGAGCTGAATTAAACCGAATACGGAGGATATATTTATGGAACAGCAGAAACAGACTATTTTAACCGGCGACCGCCCCACCGGCAGGCTTCATCTCGGCCACTATGTCGGCTCGCTCAAAAGGCGCGTCGAGCTCCAGAACTCCGGCGAGTTTGACGAGATTAATATTCTTATCGCCGACGACCAGGCATTGACCGACAACGCCGACAACCCGGCGAAAATCCGCGACAACATTATCAACGTTGTTCTCGATTACCTTTCGGTAGGTATTGACCCCGAAAAGACCACAATATGCGTACAGTCCGCGCTTCCTGCGCTGCACGCGCTCACATTTTACTATATGAACCTCGTAACAACCGCCCGTCTCGCGCGCAACCCAACCGTTAAGTCCGAGATTCAGATGCGCGGCTTTGCCGACGAGGGACTCCCAGTAGGTTTTTTTGCCTATCCTGTATCTCAGGCGGCGGATATCACAGCGTTCAACGCAAATATTGTTCCCGTAGGCGAGGACCAGCTCCCGATGATTGAGCAGACCCGCGAGATTGTTGAGAAGTTCAACCGCCTCTACGGCAAAACCCTTGTTCTGCCCAAGGCGATTATCCCCGAAAACGAAACCCAGCGTCGTCTTCCCGGCGTTGACGGCAAGGCTAAGATGAGCAAGTCGCTCGGCAACTGCATTTATCTTTCCGACACCCCCAAGACCGTCAAAAAGCAGGTCAACGGCAAGATGTTCACCGACCCGACTCACCTGAGAATTGAGGATCCCGGCCACACCGAGGGCAACGTGGTGTTCACCTACCTCGACGCCTTCTGCACCGACGACCACTTTGCTGAGTATCTGCCCGACTACAAGAACCTCGACGAGATGAAGGAGCACTACCGCCGCGGTGGTCTCGGTGACGGCACCTGCAAGAAGTTCCTCATCAGCGTGCTCGAGGAAACCCTGGGCCCAATCCGTGAAAGCCGCGCAAAGTGGGAAAAGGACATCGCCTCGGTTTACGACATCCTCGAAGCCGGAACGAAAAAGGCGAGAGAGACGACAAACGAAACCCTCGCGCGTGTTCAAAAGGCAATGCGCATCGACTACTTCGGCGACCGTTCCATCATTAAGGAATGGGAAAAGCTGCTTAAGGAAGCAAACAAATAAAATAAAAAACAAAACCTGTTCATCAATCGGTGAACAGGTTTTTTGTATCATCGCGCTAAGGCTACTTGTCTATCCAGCCCTTGTAGCCCTCGGTGTACTGGTTGTCGGTTATCGGCGTGTAGCGGTTTTGGTCGCCCATATCGTCCAAAAAGCCGTTGTAGGCGCGGTAAATCTCGCCGGTGTTGTTGTCGTAAACGCGCTCGTATTCCCCGAGCATATCAGAACGTTTCTCCTGAATAATCGTGTCTGACTTGCTTCTCTCCTCAAAAGCCTCCATAACCGGGTCGGGGTCGTTGAGGGTCGAGGGTACATTGGTTGCGTCCTGCGCGATTTGCTTCCACTGCTGCAAATAATAGTCGGTATAGTTGAACGACTTTGCAATCTGCGCCAGCACCGGAGCCCAGTTTACAAGCTCACCTTTCGGTGCCCACTGGGTGAAAATGCAGTTGACCTCCCACGCGCCGTAGTTTTTGCCGTTAAAAACAACGTCCTTTGAATCCATAACAACCGCCGAATATATGCCCTCGCCGTCAACATTTTCATCTTTAAATGTAGCGTACAGCGACTGATAATCGTGAATCGGCGTGTTGGGGCGAATCGACTGCAGCTGAGCCTTGTTATCGGGAACGCAGGAGTTTTGCACGGTGAAATACTCGGTCGAGCCGGCAAACATCGCCTCAAAAAATTCCCTGACTGTTCCGTCCTGCATCGACAATCCAAAGCCGAGCGCGTCCTTCATTGACGCGTCCTTTGCGGCGTAGGCGTGGTCGATATTCGCAAATCCGACGGTTTTATCGGGAGCATATACCTGCCACTGCATCTGATTGGCGTCGCCGTTAAATTCCACCTGCCAGCCTGACGGAATTTGCAGGGTGAAATATTGGTTTTGGTACGGCTGCCACTGAACGCTTGCCCACTCGGCAGGCCTTATATTTACCTCTGCGGCGTTCGGCGCGGGAGCTTGTGTAACCGGAGCGGTGGTGTAGTCGTCCGGTAATTCAGACGCTGCGTTTGTTGTGCCGGGGATATCCCCGGGATCTGCCTCGCTTGCAAAGGGGAAAACAGAACAGCCCGAAAGCATTGCCGCCAAAATCAGGCACAACGCGGTTGAAATTAGTTTTTTCATAATATCCCTCTTATCACTTAAAGCTGATTGTGCTCAATAGCTTTTCAAAAGCCTCGACGGATTTATCCGAACGGGTGGTTACAAATCCGCTTTTGCCGTTGTTCCTGATCAGGTAAACGTCGCTGCCGTGCTGAGTGTAGTACTCATAGGGTTTGCCGTCGCTGTCGGCGCGGACGGTGTAAGTGATGTTTCCGACCTGCTTTTGCTCGTATTTTTTATCCTTTTTAAGCTGCTGCTCCACGGTTGTGTTTTTATATTCCGCAATTACAAAGGCGAAATCCTCGTTGTCCTTATCCTTGCCGAACTTCCAGCTCAGCCTTTTTTCAACGGCGGTGCCGTCGGGAGTTTCTTTCAGCGTTGAAGTTGTGCAGTAAACGTTGAGCGTGCTGTCAAGGGTGTACTGAATGCCGTCGAACTCAATATTGTTCTCCGTCAAATCGGCGTTTTCGGTGAATTTTACGTTTGCCATTACCTTGTCAAACTTTTCCTTGTCAATGCTGTCGGCGAATTTATAGCGAATCGCATAGGCGTCGGCGTCCTTTTGAAGAAACGCGCATTCGTTTTTGCCTGTTTCGTACATTTGATATGAAACGCCGTTGTATTCCGCGGCAGTGGTTTTTTCGAGCGGAATTTCATCAGCCAGCGTAATGCCGAACATACAGGCGAAGCATATGCTTGACTCGTCCTCAAAATTGTAGGTGATGTCCTTTTCCGCAAGCTTGCCGTCGGAGTATTTTTCAATATATCGCTCGACGGTTTTGTAGGCTTCGGGAGCGGTGAAGCTCATTTGGTTTACGCCGCTGTCCTGAGAGACAACCGCGGCGGTGGTCGGCTGAGCTTGTGCGGACTGCTGACTATCGGCACTGCTCTGTCCTGCCGACGAGCAGGCGGTCAGTGAAAGGATTGCCAAAGCGGACATACCTGCGGCTAAGATTTTTTTCATTTGTTTACCCTCCTGAGTATATAATTTTTCATAATAATCATAGCATAAACACATTTTATCCGCTATGGCATATTCCTGCTATTTGGCTTATCTATGCGGCTTTTGGGGCAAAATAAAAACCTCGCCGTATAGACGAGGTTTGTTGTTATTCTTCGGTAACGCTCAGCTTGCATAGTGCCGCTCTGGTCTGAGCACCGGTCTTTTTGTAGATTGAGGTGACGTGGTGGCGAAGGGTGTTGACCGACATATTCATTCTCAGCGCGATCGCCTCCTGCTTGTCGTCGGTTTCGGTCAGCTCCTTAAAAACCTGAGCTTCCTTCGGGGTGAGCCCGAATTTTTCACGGATTTGATCGGGCGTGATTTCCGCGTTAGGTTCTGATTTTTCTGATTCTTTATTTGCGATCGAGCTCAAATTCAAATCTCCGTTTAGTGCCATAAACACAATCGCGGCGGAAAGCAAAGCGATGTCGATTACCAAAACGACTGCGGCGGAGAGCGTTGAAAATTTCAGCGCGAAGGACAGCAGAACCGCGGCACTGTCGATAATCCGCCCTGCCGAAGCCCAGAACGCGGGCTTTTTGGTTTTCCGCGCAAGGCGTGTAAAGGTGAGGTTATAGTACGAGATAACCGCCGACATCGAAAGGTAGAACAGGCACATATTGAGCGTGTAGGTTTCGCGCCCGATAAGCACCGCGTTGAGCAGGGCGATCACCGTCACGCACAGCGTGCAAACAGGGAGCAGCTTTCCCTTTTTTATATCGCCGATAAAGCCGAACAGAATCACGCCGGGTATCATCAGCAGCCTCGGAAAGCTGTAAACATTGTACTCCGTGTAGTTTGAGGCTATCTGCATATGGTGAATGTAGTTGTTGTAGTAGCTTGTGAACATCAGCATTGCTGCCGTGATAATCACTGCGTAAATCAGCTTGAAATTCGGAACGGGGGTAAAATCTCTTTCGGCGGTTGATTTCACAACGCGGTTTTCGGCAATTAAAAATAACGGCAAAACCGCAAACGCAAACAGAGCAATTACCCCGAGCGCAGGCTTCAAATCAAATCTCAGCTGAAAAACATACTGAACCGCAACCGCGAATGCGTAGCCCAGTCCGAAGCAAAGCCCGAAATTCCTGACATCGGCACAGCAGGACATATAATAGTAAACGCAGCCGCCGGTGTACCCGAGACACAGCACCGTAACGCCTGTTATAATCAGATAAAACAGCGAAGCCTCATTTAAGAACAGCATTAACCAAAATCCCGTAAAGCAAACGCCGAGAGCGGTCAGCTTTACAGCCCTGTTATTTATAAATGAACGCAGAACAAAGCCGAGTATCACCGGAAGCTGCATACCGTAATACACAAGCTCCTGATGCTCGGGCATAATAAATCCGCGTCCTGCCTGATTGCCGAGCCGCAAAATTACAAGCTGTATCAGCATAAAAGAGGCAAATATCAGCGTGAGCGAAGCCGCTCTTTTTCTCTGTAAAAACAAAACAATTTTATCCATAGCATAAACCTGTAAAAACCAAAAAATAACACCTTGGTTACATTTTATCATAACCAAGGTGTTTTGTACAGTTATAAAGCTGTTATTTTTTGGAAATTACAGGCTCATCTTGAGGTGGTCGAACCAGTTGGGACCGAGTTCCTCAACAACCTTTTCAATAGCCTCCAAAGCGTCGTCGGGGAGCTTGTCATAGCCGCCCTTTTCGTGAGCGAACGCCTTAATCTCGTTTACTCTGTCAATCATACGCGCCTTAAGCTGAGCAACGTATTCCTCGTCCTTCATATCGGGAACAAAGCCTTCCCACTCCATAATCTCGATGTCGGAGAAGGGACCCCACTTCTTGAACTCCGCCTTGCCCTCAACAATAGCTTCCAAAATTCCGAGGGTATCCTTGGGCTGAACCTTCTTGCCCATGAAGTCGCCGGTGTTTACGATGTAGCAGTCAACGTTCTTTTCCTCAACGAGCTTCTTAAACTTTGCGTAGTCGTTCGCGAGGGGATATGTTCTGAACGGGTTAGCGTAAGGAACAACAACGAGCTTGTTGGGGTCAACGCCGGGAGCGAGACGCTCTGCGGATGATCTCTTTGTAGCAAGTGTCGCGCCCATTACTGACGCGAGCGAAGCACCCTTGAGCTTAACAACGGGAGGAAGTGTAGGATCCTTCATAATCCAGAAGATAGCGTTTACGGGAGCGTCGATCTTGTCAACGCGGTTGGGTGACCAGAGCTTTGACTTAATCGCTCTGCCGTTGCCGTTGCGGATATCCTCTGTAACAACCTGAATCTTGCCCTCGTCATCAATGGTAGCGGAGCAGTTCTGGAGTGTAAGCAGATACTTGTTGTCGGGGCAGCCTGTGGGATAGTCGGCTGTCTTGTCAAAGTATGTCGGCTCAATCGCGATAGAAGCGCAGGTGTCTGTATTGATGATGAACGCGTCGTCGTGGAGAACCTTAATCTCGTACTTGCCGCCGTGCTTAGCGTGGGTAAGGGTTGATTTACCCGATCCGGAAAGTCCGTAAACCGAAGCAACGTACTTGCTGCCGTCGGGAAGTGTGTACTCCTTCTGACCGCCGTGGCATGAAGCGTAGCCGTTGCGGTTGGCGATAGCCCAAACCATTGTAAGCGTGCCCTTCTTGTGCTCGCCGAAGTATCTCATACCGAGGATGCAAGCGCAGTTTGTCTCTGTGTTGAAGTAGCAGAGGGTTTTCTTAGCCGGGTCTGACAGGCAGTCAAAGCTAACGCCGGGGTTCTCAACGGGAGTCCACTGGGGATCCGAGAAGATGTAAACGTCGGGCTCTTTGCCGTCGCCTACGGGCTTAGACTCCTTGTACATCTTAACGTACTCGTCTGACATATACTGGAAGTTGAGCATCCAGTTGTACATAATATTTTCCTCACCCTCGGGGATAAGAAGGTGAACCTTAACCATAAACTCCTTGTCAAGTCCTGCGTAGCAGGTAGCGTGATAGAGCTTTTTCCAGCGCGCGCTGTAAACCGCGTCCATAACAACCTTGTCAAGAGCCTCGCAGTCAACTCCGGGCTCGCCTGCAATACGTCTTGCGGTAGCGTAACGGCCTGTGATTGCGCCGTCGTTAAAAAGCAGAACCTTGGCGTCCGGCTCAAGACCGAACTCCTCGCCGCGGTAAACGGGCATATCGGTAACGATAGTACCGGGTGAATTTTTAGCGAGGTTATAAGCCTCCTTAAGTGTGTTAACCTTTACAACGTTGTTGCCGTAAAAGGCAGCCTCGATGATTGATCTGGTCTTAGAAAAACCGACCTTTCCCTTTCCGATTTCGCTAATCGGATAATTAGCTTTTGTTGACATATCATTACTCCTTTTCTAAGGCGGAAAACCGCCTGTTAATATACTATTATATGTGCTTTGCTTATGCACAGCCTATTATAGCATTATAAAAACCTTTTTGCAAGTGATATTGCAGTATTATCAGACAATAATTGCAGAATGTCTGCGGCATTATTCCAATATAGAAAAATAACGCTTATTTTGAATTACACAGCCGCCGTTCCGTCATTCACGTGTTCCGTCATTTTATTGCTATTGACTTATATTGGCGAAAATGGTAAAATAATGTCATATTAACAAAGTTTAGGTGAAGTTTATGATAAAAACAGCTTGTTCGGCAGCATTACTCACGCTGTGCTTGGTTTTTGGATTTATATTTTTATCAGGCTGCGGCGATAACGCGCAAAACTCCGCGATTGTCGGCAAATGGGTTCCGGCAGCCGCGACGATCAACGGCGAGACCGTGCAGTTCAGCGAGCTTAACACCGACAGCGACAAATTCGGCTTTGTTTTTGAGTCGAACGGAAGCTGTGAGATCACCATAGCCGGAACAAAAAACAGCGGCACCTACACCTTTAACGAGACCTCGGTTGATGTTGAGTACGGCGGAAAGAGCGAAAAGCTGAGATATTCAGAGGGAATGCTTACGCTGAACTTCAACTACAATAACGAGACCACATCGTTTGTCTTTACAAAAGCTACCGAGACAAACTAAAAAAGCAATATTTCAGGGACAGGTTTTTATGCCTGTCTCTTTTTTTACCGAAAATGAAAGTTGTTTTCAGCACTTTCCATAATATTATGTACAAATTACAAAATTTTCATATATTTCTTCTTTAATTCTTCTTGACAAAAAAGCAACATAGTTTTATTATGTAAAAGGAAAAATAATCATTCTGGTAAATTCTGCCCCTGCGGCAGTCCTTGCCACTTGGGCACTATTTGCCGAAATGGCTGACTTTGCCAAATTGACTATTCTTCGAAAACGCAATTTTCGCAAAGCGCGCAAAAGGCGGTGCAGTGTGCTTACACCGTGCGTTTATGCGGAAAAATCTAATGAAAGGAAGATGGTAATTATAAACAAACATTCACACACCAAGCGTCATACGGCTAAAAGGAAAAGTTCGTTTTTGAGCACCTTGTCGCTTGTGTTGGCTGTGCTGATGATGTTGTCTGTCTCGATTGTCGGTATTCCGACAGCTTCGGCAAAGGGCGAATCCGCTTTTGTTGACAATGAGTGTATCTACATTGACGTTTCGCAGGCTTTAAGCGGCGGCGGCAGATGGGACGATGCAAACGCCGAGTTAAGAGTATTTACATACTACAACGACTCCAACGATCTGCACTATTGTCACGAGTTTGAAGAAAACTTTGCAAACAACGGTTGGTTTACGGGTTCTAACGTTCTGCAAAAAGGTATTTTAGCGGACAAGTTTGCGGATCATATTTACAGGTTCCGTATCCCGAGCAATAAGATCAGCCATGTTCGCATTGCAAGAACAAACCAGGGCGCAACAAAGGTTTGGAACGTATCCAAATATATGTGGGATAACCAGAGAAGCAAGACTGCCGGCAGCAAGTCCAACTGCATTAAGATTACCGACTGGGGCGAAGGCTATAACTATGACAATAATACATGGTCCGGTAATGACAATAATGCATCTTGGTCATCGTTTGCTCCTACAAACAACGCGAGCTTCAACTCAAAAACAGCTCAGCCCGACAGCACAATTACAGGCAAAAGCAACCTTTATACCATTGACGCCAAGTTCTATGATTACTACAATGATGACGAAATCCAGAAGGGTTGGCAGAACATAAACAACGAGTCCAACCACGCCACCGTTCACTACACCAAGAACAACAGCTGGTACTGGTGGGCAGGTTACTGGGAGCCGTTCTCTTATTTCAACAAAAAGATTGCAGATCAGGCAAACAGCAACAGCGACGTCATCTACCCGATGTACTTCGGTAACTTCTATGGAAAAGGCGACGGTTACACCGGTGAGGGTAAATCAGACCTGAAAAAGTTTAACAATCAGGTTAACAACTCCAACAACATCGGCGGAGTAAACAAGTCTGTAGCAGGTCTTACAGGCGGTACTCTCAATGCTGACGGTAATCTGGTTTACGCAAAGGCAAGCGGCTATAACAGCGACACGCTTGTACCGTTCTTTGACGACAACTTCCTGAGCACCAACAAGGTTGGCTCGGTAATAAGCTCAAAGTTCCCGATGCGCAAGGACGTAAATAACGGTATCACTACTTACCGTTTCGACAGCACAAGCGGTAAGGATAACGTATGGATTAACAATTCAACCGGAAGCAATCCGACGGTTTCTTATGCCGAAAACAGCCAACGAGCTATCGACTCGCTGTATTCTTATTCTAACCAAGAGGCAAACGGCTACGGCTTCTTCCCGTTTGACGGAAACAGAAGCGGAGATATCACAGCCAAAAACTACGGCTTTGGTATGAGAGTTGACGTTGACTTCAACCTCGGCTCAGACACCGGTCACCTCGGTCAGATTAAGGGAACCAACGGAAGTTATGAAGATCAGGTATTCAGCTTCTCCGGAGACGATGACGTATGGGTTTACGTTGACGGCAAGCTGATCCTCGACCTCGGCGGCGACCACAAAAAGACCACCGGTTCGATTAACTTCCACACCAAGCAGGTTACCGCAAACACAGGCGCGACCTTTAACGGCGCAACACGTAACCAAAGTAATTTCACTCTTGAAAACGAAGACGACCCGACAGCGGAGCACACACTGACGATGTTCTACGTTGAAAGAGGTATGATTGAGTCCAACCTCAGCTTTAACTTTAACTTTGCTCCCGTATCAAATCAGTTGATTGCGGAAAAGCAGGTTAATACAACCGAGCTCAACGACGGTATTAAGAACGTTTACGCACTTAAAAACGCGGATCAGTTCAACTTTACAAGCGACGCGCTTAACGGCAAGAGCTACACTTACGCTCACACCGCTTCAAACGGTGCAAGAACCGGCGTAGGCTTGACCGTAAACGACAGCAGCTTTAAGCTGCGTGATAAGGACACCGCGACATTCGCGGATCAGCTCACTGTCGGCACAACAGTAAACGTTGCCGAGAGCTTCCCGAGCGATAACGTCTTTACATACGGCAAAACCTCGTGGGTTGTTGTCGATACTAACGACAACAACTCGGTAGTTGCACAGAGTGCTGCTTCGGCAACTCAGTCGCTTAACTCATCGTTTGTTTTCAAGACAAACAAGACGGGCACATTCGACCCGACCAAGTTAAAGCTCACTTATACAAATACCCCCGACAAAGCTAACGCTGTTATCAAGAAAAACGTTATTGATTCCAACAATAGCGATATTTCGGACAGCAAGAGCTTTACCGCTACGGTATCACTCAGCTTTGACAAGGGCGCAACCTATAACACCTATCCGCTCAAGTACAGTGTTGCCGGCACCGCTGCCGAGCAGACAATGTCTAACGGACAGGTTACCCTGCAGGAGGGCAAGGATATCACTATCAAGAACCTTCCCGTGGGCACACGTATAAAGGTTAAGGAGAACGCGGCAAGCCTTGACGGTTATACCGACACAACCGGCGAGGTTGTAATGGAAGTTACCGCCTCGGGCGTTACACAAACCATTACCAACAAGCAGCCCGATTCCGGAGAGGTCACAGCTGTAATTACAGGTACAAAGTACCTTGATAACAGCCCCTTCAGAAACGGCAGATTGTTCGACTACAAGCTTGAGGGTGTTGCCAAGTTCAGCGGTGAAGGCAGCAACTACAAGGACACAAGCAGCGTAAGTCAAACAATTTTCAATACCAACAGCAACGGCGTATTCACCTTTGCGGGAGATTACCTTAAATACACCGAACCCGGCATTTACCGTTACATTGTAACCGAGGGCGGTAACCACGGTGCTCATGACGGTAAGGATTTCCGCAAAATTGAAGATACCGCAAACAGAAAATTCCAAAAATATCTTGTAACGGTTACAGTTTCCAAGAACGCCGATTTCACGCTTTCTGCCGTAACCAAGACCGTTCCTGTCTCTACAACAGCCGAAGTAACCGCTTCTTCGTTCAACGGCACTGTTGCTCCCATTGTATTCTACAACGAGCAGACAAAGGGAACAGTTACTGTTAATAAGACCGACCAGACCAACAGTCCTGTAAAGGACGTTACATTTGGTATTTACAAAGTTACCAATGCTATGATTGACGATCTTGACAGAATGAACGTTGAGCAGCAGTATGACGCTATCAAGGCGCTCAGCCCTGTTACTACCGTCAAATCAAATGCCGACGGTATCGCTTACTTCGATAACCTCAATATCTTTGAGGACGGAAGCTCAAGCGTATTTCAGAATTACCGTATAATTGAGCTTTCAGGCCCTGAAAACTACAACATCAACAAGACCGTTATGGAAGTTGTATTCCCTGAGAAAAGGGGCGCGCAGTGGTATTATGATCTCGAGTTCAGTTATATCAACGGCAAGGCGATTAACCCGAACACAGGTTATATCTCGCCTATCACTGCAATCAGAACAATCGGTATCGGTTTGGTGCTCAGTTCGTTAATCGCGGCGGCGGTTTATCTGCTCCGCAAAAAGAAAGTGCTTGTAAGATATAAAAGAAAGCACTGATTTATAAGTAATTAATTTTCATTATAAAATACAAAAAGGAGACTAAAAGTAATGAAAACAACAAAAAGAGTTCTTGCCATCGTTCTCGCGGCTCTTATGCTCGCTTTGATGGTACCCTTCGCTGCTTCAGCGGCAAACACACCCAACGTAACCTTCACACTTAACTATGACAAGCCCGCTGACGAGGCTGCAGACACATTTGAGTGGACAGTTTATCAGCTCGCTACACTTGACAAGGACACAGGCGCATACACAACTGTTTCAGGTCTTGACGCTGCTGTAGTAGCCGCTATCAAAGACGCTACAACAACTTCTTCAGCTGCTGTTCTCGCGGCTTGCGACGCTACTGAGAACTGCGGTACAGCTACAAACGAAGTATTTAAGTCAGGCGACGCTAACAAAGCTTACACAGTACCCGCAGGTATCTACTATGTAAAGAACACAAAGGCTCCCGCAAGCGCAACACTTAAGAACAACTCAATCGTTGCTCTTCCTTACTACAGCGACAACGCTTGGCAGGACACTCTTCCCGCAAGCACAGCTACAGACGGCAGCACAAACGTAATTAAGCTTGCTACAAAGTTCAGCAACAGCCCCACAAGCATTGAGAAGAAGGTAAAGGACGTTGAAACCAACACTTGGGTAAAAGCTACTTCTCAGCAGCAGGACAAGGACGTTCAGTTCAGAACCTTCGTTACAACAGCAGGCTCAGCTACAGAGAGACTTGCTTCTTACAGAATTACCGACTCAATGAACAACGGTCTTAAGCTCAAGAGCATTGACTCTGTTAAGTTCTTTGCAGAGGCTAATTCAACAACAGGCACACCCGTTCCCGCAGCAGCTTACAACACAACTAAGGATGACACTTCTTTTGAAATTGCCTTCACAGAGGCTTACCTCACAGCAGCTACAGCTCCCGCTTTCTACAGCAACAAGTACATCGAGGTTCTCTACACATGTACAGTTCTCGACAGTGCTAAGGTAGGTACCGACAAGAACGTTAACACAACAACAATGTACTACAAGCCCACAAGCGCTACAACTGAGACACCCGTAGGCCCTGACACTGCTCAGGTATATGTTTACGAGGCAGGCGTATTTAAGTATGACGCGTCAAAGGGTGAGAGTGCTCCTCTTGCAAATGCTGAGTTCGCAATCTTCGCTACAAGAGATGACGCTGTAAATGAGACACACGCTATCGCAGTAGCTAAGACAGGCACAGACGGTAAGGCTAAGTTTGTAAAGAGCGGAACAACCACAGATTTCAAGTTTGCTAAGGGCACATATTTTGTAAAAGAGACAAAGGCTCCCGCAAACTTCAACAAGAACACTGAGATTAAGGAAATTACTCTCGGCGGAACAGCAGGTTCAACAGCTGTTATCGAGGCTAAAATCGGCGATACTCCCTCTAAGCTTCCCCAGACCGGCGGCGAAGGCACAATGATGTTCACAATCGTTGGCGGCAGCCTCATCGTTCTCGCAGGCATCCTCTTCGCGGTTGTAATGAAGAAGAAAAAATCTTCTAAGTAATTTAATATAACTAAAATAAAGTTATAAATTTTTTCGGCGGTTACTACGGTAGCCGCCGTTTTTGTACGTCTTTCAATATTGATTTTCCGCTTGAAATATACTATAATATTTACAGCAAACATCCAAAGGAAAATGATATGAAAAAATTTATTCCGGTTATCGCTATATTTTTAATTTTCGTCGTCGGTGTTGGTGTATTGGCGTATCCGCTTGTCAGCGCAATGATTAACAATATGACAGCGCGTTCCGAGGCAACCGAGGAAATTCAGGCGATTGAACAAATGGAAACGCCCGAGAAAAAGAGGCTTTTTGACGAGGCGGAAAAATACAACAAATCCCTGCTCAGTGACATTATCCTTACCGACCCGTTCGACGAGGAGGCATACGCCGCAATCGGCGCAAATTACCCAAACACCTTTAACGTAAACAGCGAGGGTTTGATTTGCTACATTGATATCCCAAAAATCAACGTCTATCTGCCTGTTTACCACGGAACATCCGCCGAGGTTCTCGAACGAGGCGCGGGTCACCTTGACAATACTGCTTTTCCTATAGGCGGCGAGAGTACGCACAGCGTAATTTCGGCTCATTCGGCGTTTCCGACAGAGACGTTTTTTGACTACCTTACCGAGCTTGAAATCGGAGACGCGTTCTATATCCACGTTCTCGACCGCACATTAAAGTACGAGGTTGACCAGATTAACGTTGTCGAGCCTAACGACACCAAAAATCTATATACTATCAGAGGTGAGGATCACGTAACGCTGCTCACCTGCACGCCGTACTCAATCAACACCCACCGCCTGCTTGTCCGCGGCAAGCGTGTTCCTTACGACCCAACCGAGGGCGTTAATCTGCAGTCTGTTGCCGTGGATAATAACTATATCTACATTCTCGGCTACCGCGTAAGTTTTTTGACTGCCGGTATTGTAATTGCTTTGTTTATCGCTGTTGTCGGTTTGATTGTTTTCTTGATTGTCCGCCGCAAAGGAGTAAAGAAAAAACCTTCACGGGTTAAAAAGGACGGTGACGGCGATGGCTAAGCAGAAAAAAGAAAAAGCGCGCTTTAAGCCGTGGCAAAAAATCGTCTCAATCATTGCTTTATTGTCATTGTTGACAGGCATCGGTTTTCTTTCGTTCCCGGCTGTGTCTAACTTCTTCGGTCAGCAGAGGGCTAACGGCATAATCGAGGATTTTAACAACACGCGCGACAACATTGTGCCTGCCGATAATTCGGGCAAGCCGCCCGTAAGCGGCGTAACCGCCAAAAGCCACGCCGAGGCTGTAAAAAAAGGCGAGGTTGACAGCGAGGGCTATGTTATTGACGGCGACGGCAACCGCACCTCGGATTCCCCGGTGATTTTTGAGTATGATTTGAACGCCCTCTACCGCGACAGCGTTGCTTATAACAAGGGGCTGATTAACCACCAAGGCACGGTTGATACCAGCGACTATACCAAGGCAGCACTCAAAATGAGTGATTACGGACTGTCAAATTTTTACTGCTACCTTAGTATTCCGAGCATAGATATGTACCTTCCGGTTTACCTCGGCGCGAACGACGATATGATGAGCTGCGGCGCGGCTCACCTTGCAGGAACCTCGCTGCCGGTTGATATGAAGGACACAAACGTTGCCCTTGCAGGTCACACCGGTTATATCGGCAGAATTTTCTTTGACAATATCCGCAAGCTCGACCCCGGCGACTCGGTTACAATTCACAATTACTGGGAGAGTATTGACTACAAGGTAATCGACTACAAGGTCGTAAAGCCTAACCAGACCGCCGACATTTACATTCAGAAAGACAGACAGCTTTTAACTCTCATCACCTGCATCAAGAGCAAGGGCGAGGGCTTTGACCGTTATTTGGTAATTTGTGAGAAAAAATAAAGGGCGGTAATCCGCCCATAAAAAAAGAGCTGATCTCTCAGCTCTTTTTGCTTTTTAAACTGAATTTACTTTCCGTTCCGTTTTTCAGCTTTACAAAATTCGGGTAGTGCCTTAATATTACCAGCAACGCCGCGGCTATCGCCATAAGCTCAACCCAAATGCTTGACGGCCCTAAAAACGCCAGCGCGATCGGGCAGAATGCCGCCGCCGAGCACGAGGCTACCGACATATATTTCAGCGTGAATAACAGGATGAAGAACAACGCCATTGCCATCAGGGTCATACGCCAGTCAACAAACCAGATCGTCGCAAAGCCGGTAATAAACGCCTTGCCGCCCTTGAATTTGTACCAGACAGGAAAGCAGTGGCCTATCATACAGAACAAGCCTGAAAACTGAGCTCCGAACTGCCACATATCGAACTGCTGCTTCATTATCAGCGCGGTCAGAAAAACAGGCAAAACCGTCTTTAGAATGTCGATTACCAGAACCATCCACGTCACAATTCCGTTGCCGTAGGTACGCTTAAAGTTAGTAAAGCCGGGGTTGTTGCTGCCGAACTGCCTGATGTCCTGCTTGTAAATGAGCTTTGAAAGTATTATCGCGCCGTTGAGTCCGCCCAAAAGGTAGGACACCACAGCCGAGATACATAGAATTAGTACCATCATGCCTGATCAAACCTGCTTACGTCCTTGCCCCAGGAGAAAATTGCGATTGCGTCGGCACCGATAGACGCGCCGATAATCGGGCCGATGTATCCGAGGATAATATTAGCCTTGGGGAGCTTTTCCTTAAGCATCTGAACAACTTCCTCAGCCTCGTCAAGACAATCCGCGTGAGCTACAAGAATATCCTGGTTTTCGTCCTCAATAGCGTCGGCAGTGAGGTTTACAATCTCCTCGAGCGAGTTAAATCTGCCCTTAACCTTTTTAATCGGCACATTGTTGCCCACGCTGTCGGAAATAATAATCGGCTTTACGCCCAGCAGGTTGCCGAAAAATGCCGATGAGCCGGTAACTCTGCCTGCCGCCTTAAGCGCGTTGAGGTTGTGAACGGTAACAAACTGGTTTACTTTGTTTCGAGCAGCCTCGGTCTGAGCGACAACCTCGTCAAAGCTGAGTCCCTCGTCTCTCAGTTTAGCCGCTTTAATAGCGACCTGGCCTTCGCCCATGCAGGCGTTCAGCGAGTCGATGCTCGCGATTTTGGCGTCGGGATAATCCTTTAACAGCTCGTCGGCAACAACCTTGCCGGTGTTTACCGAGCCGGAGCACTTGCCCGAGCATGCGATATATACAATGTCATAGCCCTCGTCAAGCCATTGCTTAAAGAACTTTTCAAATGTAGGCGCGGGAACCTGTGTGGTTGTCACGCGGTTGCCGTCGCGGATTGTGTTGTACAAATCCTGCGGTGAAAAATATTCCCAGTCAAGGCTTGCGGGGGTTTCAACGCCGTCCTTAACGGTGTTCATCTGCAAATAATCAATATTGTACTTTTCACGCAATTCTTTTGTAAGGTCTGAGCATGAGTCTGTTACAACTTTAATCGGTCTCATGGTAAATCTCCTTTATTCAAGAATAATTATATAATCGTAAATCGGCTGTCCGCCGTCAATCATAACAATTTCGGTTCTGCGGTAGGCTTTTTTAAGCTCCTTGTAGATTTCGTCCGCCTCTTCCCCCGGAACGTCCTCGCCGACGATAACGAGCATAATGTCGTAGCGTTTGGCACCAAGCTTTTCGGTAAGCCCGAACGCCGCCGTTCTGCGGTCACTGTCGTCAATGTAGATTCTGTCCTCGACAAAGCCGACGTAGTCGTCCTTTTTGACCTCTACACCGTCCATTTCGGTATCGCGAACCGCCTTTGACACCATTCCGGTGACAACGCCGTCGATAATCTCCTTCTGCTCTGAAATGATAGTCCCAATATCGTTCGAGGTTGTGTCGAGCATAGAAATCGCCGCGTAGCCCTCGCCGATGGTCTTACTCGGGATAATGTGAACATCCGCGTCCTCATAAAGTGCCGCCGCCTGATTTGCGGTCATAATGATGTTGCCGTTGTTCGGGAAAACAAAGATGATATCGGCGTTAACCTCCTTGAACGCCTCGATCAAATCCTCCGCCGAGGGGTTCATACTCTGTCCGCCGTCAACTACATAATCGCAGCCGAGGGAGAGGAAGGTGTCCTTAATTCCGTCGCCTGCCGCAACGCTGACAATACCGTACTTTTTATGCGGCTTTTTCGGCTTCGGCTCAAACTGCTTTTGAGCGTGGGTTTCGTTGTGCTGGAGCGTCATATTCTCAATCTTCATCGTGAGGAACTCGCCGAACTGCTGAACGTAGTTGAACACATCGCCCGGCTTTTTGGTGTGAACGTGAACCTTTACGATAGTGCCCTCGCGGAAAGCCACAACCGAATCACCAACGCTGTTGAGCCAGCTTATCAGCGCGTCGATGTCAAAGGAGTCGATGTCGATTTTAGCCCTTTGCAGCCTCAGCAAAAACTCGGTGCAGTAGCCGAACTCAAGCACGCTGTCCTCGGTAAAGGCGTTAAGGTCGATATTCTTCCTTGATGAAAGCGGCTGGGCGGTCTCGCTGAGAATCTCGCCGCCGATTGCCTTTTTCATACCCTCTGCAATGTAGATAAAGCCGGCTCCACCGCTGTCCACAACGCCTGCTTCCTTTAGCACCGCGAGCAAGTCGGGGGTTCTCTCAAGCGAACGCTTGAGCTCCCAGATCAGGTCGGTAAAGTAGTCGTCAAAGCTGCTGCCGTTTGTAACGCGGCTGTTGGCGTAGCGAACGCCGTCCTTGTAAACCGTAAGGATTGTGCCCTCAACGGGAACGGATACCGCTCCGTAAGCCTCTTTAACTCCGCTTTCCATCGCCTTTGAAAACATCGGAACACTAACGCTGTCCCTGTCCTTGAGCCCCTTGGCAATACCTGCGAAAATTCTTGAAAGAATAACGCCCGAGTTACCCCTCGCGCCGAGCAGCATTCCGCTTGCGGCGTCGTTCGAGATTTTACCGATAGAGGTTTCGCTTTCGTCTGTCAGGTGAGCCGCTCCGGAGTCGATAGTCATAAACATATTGTCGCCCGTGTCACCGTCGGGAATCGGAAAAACGTTAAGGTCGTTGACAAGTTTTATATTATCTCTTAATTCTGCCGCGCCGCTCTTAATCATATTGGCATACAGCGCGCCGTCCATTAATTTAGTGCTCATAGTACCTTCCTATTCTAAAAAGAATCGCAACTAAATGACATTATAACATAACACAGTGAAATAATCTACATTTTTTTACAAAAATTTTCTAGGCAATTAATTCCGGGTGACCAACCGAATGCCGATTTCCGAAAAGTCACCGGAAAAACCGCGCTTTTTCGATAACTATTGACTTTTTTCGCGCTTCCGTATAAAATTTAATTGTTAGGATGTGGTGTTATGAGCAAGCAAAAAAGCGTTGACATATATTCATCTGAGAAAAAGGGAAAAAAGGGCAAGGTTGCCGCGATTATCATTATAATTGTGCTTGTGCTTTTAATTGCGGCTGCGGCGTGGGTTTGGTTTTTTAACCGAGATTTGATAAAGGACTTTCTTCCTCAGGAGGAAACCCAGCCGACGACGGTTGAGGAGCTTACAAGTGCCGAGCAAGAGGCGACCGAGGTCACTACCGAGCCCGAGACCGTAGCTATGGTCGAAGTTCCGTATGTGAACGGCTACTACGCCAAGGACGCTTACTACAAGCTGAACGCCGCCGGTCTGCGTTACACCGTAGTGCGCGAGTACAGCGACGAGATAAAACTTGATTATGTCATAAGCCAGGAACCCGAGTCAGGGACGGCAATCCGCAGTGACGAGCGTGTGATTTTGCACATCTCAAAGGGCTACGACAACCAGCCTGCCGCAACGGTTGCGCCTGCCGAGCCGCTATCGACCGAGCCGACAAAGGCTGAAGGCGGAAAAGAGGAAAAAAAGAAAGCCGGCGGAACGTACATTCTCGACGGCTCAGATAAACGTATAATAGCAAAAAGCGAGGTTTCGGCACTCGACAAAAACGAAATGACGCTCGCGCTTAATGAAATCTTCGCAAGGCACGGCAGAAGGTTCACCACCCCGAGCATTCAGGCGTATTTTGAAAAGCAGAGCTGGTACAAGGGCACAATTTCCGCGGCCGATTTTGACGAAGGCGTGCTAAGCGCGGTCGAACGCACAAACGTAAACACAATCCTCTCTGTGATGGAGGAGAAGGGATACAGGTAGAGTTGAAAGTTGAAAATTGAAAGTTGAAAGTTAATGGTGGGCTTCGCCCACACCCAATTTAAAGCCTCCCCCGTTCAAAAACGGGGGAGGTGGCATTTTGCCCTGCAAAATGACGGAGGGGGCAGACGTTTCCGATAATACCAACCTTTCCGTTACAATTCATAACGTGGCGATAGAGGAAAAGCCGCCCCCTCAGTCAGCTAACGCTGACAGCTTTTTCTGGCGAAAACGGCAACCCTTTTGTCACTTCGTGACATTTCCCCTGACAGGGGAATCCCCCGAAACAAAGTGTCGGGGGAGCCTTTAAATTGTATATCAAATGTTTCCGATTAATTTCATTATCCACATAAAATCTCCGTAATCTTA